>NZ_CAWNYS010000406.1:0-1543 GCF_963878295.1 Aeromonas sp. HMWF014
CTTCTATCCAGCATCTTCTGCCAGGTCTCGATACTGTCGGTGTAGGTCTGCAGGTGCTCCTTGGCCCGCGAGGCGGGCACATATGCCGATGCCAAGGTGACCAAGTTGCGGTTGATGCCCTTGACCGCCTGCAGCTCGATAGCATATTGGCTGCTGGCCCCTTGCGCGCCATAGGCGGTCACGGCATAGCCCAAATCGATATGCTGGTCTTCCTGCTGCTGCCCTGGGCGCAGGTTTTTCTCTTTGCTGCCATCGCTGAGCACCAGGGTGCCATTCTCCTCGATGCGCGTGACCTGCCACTGGCTGTTGGCGACATGGCCATGTTCATTGACGGTGCGGGTAAAGCGGATCTTATCCCCCTCACTGACCTGGATGTCCCTTGGCTGATAGATAGCGAGGTCATGGGCGGTGTTCTCGACGTTGGAGAGCAGCCGCGTCTTGCCCTGGGCATCGGTGAGGGTCATGGTGCCCGCTTGGGTGTCAACGGCGCTTAGGGTGTAGTACTGCTGGTCAACCACCGCGACCATGCCCTTTAAGCTGTTGCCGGCCACCAGGGCGCTGCTGCGAAGGCTGTTTTCCTCAATGCGAACCGGGTCAAGGATAGTGAGGGTGGTTTGTTGCTTGCCTAATTGGCCCTTATCAAA
The DNA here is from genome assembly GCF_963878295.1 of Aeromonas sp. HMWF014. Classification (NCBI taxonomy): domain Bacteria; kingdom Pseudomonadati; phylum Pseudomonadota; class Gammaproteobacteria; order Aeromonadales; family Aeromonadaceae; genus Aeromonas; species Aeromonas sp. HMWF014. The sequence goes on from NZ_CAWNYS010000406.1 coordinate 645, forward strand.
CAGCGCCTGATGAATGGCCCCGTTTATCTCGTGGCGCACCTTGTTCAGATGCACGATCACCAGGGTGTTATCGCGGGCCTCCCTGGTGCGACTCACGTAATCGTTGACCACCAGGGCGGCAGGATTGGCATCCTCAATCACCGAGTGTTCCGGTGTCCAGGCATCAGGTGCGAGAGGCGGGTCGCGGGGCACCACGGTGGGGGCAACCGCTTCACGCTCTGCCAGTGACCGGGCCAGGTTGCCCTCGATAAGGCTGTAGATAGCGGGTTTGAGCTCGGGGCGTTGGCGGACAATCTCTTTCATCACCGCGACGTCGATGGCGCTGCGCTCTTGCATTAGCTTGAACGGGGCACCCGATGAGATGGCCTTGAGCTGGGCGGTGTCGCCGCTGCTGACAACCCTGGCCCCGCTTGCGGCAACACGCTGGTTGAACTCGGCCATATCCCGGTTGCCAATCATCGAGCTTTCATCAACCAGGAACAGGGTGTTGCGGTAGTCTGGCGTCTCGCCGGCCATGGCCTGCTGGCGGCTTTCGCTCAGAAACGAGGCCAGGGTCTGGGCCTTGACGCCGATGGATTGCATTTCGTGCACAGCCCGGTGGGTCGGGCCGATACCGACCACGGTGGGGCGCTGCTCGGCGGGGAGGGTGTCGATGGCACTGAGCACCGCCTTGAACTGGGTAGTTTTACCCACCCCGGCATACCCCTGGATGGCGATAAACTGGTCGTCACTCTCAAGGATGAGGCGGGTGGCCTCTGACTGCCCTGGGGTTAGCCCGGCGAGCAGCTGGTCGGGCACCTTGTCCATGTAGGGGGTAGCGGCTCCCTTGCCCTCGGCAATGGTGGCGATGATGGCTTTTTCCATCTCAAAGCTGGCGCGTGAGACCACATCGCCAGGGC
>NZ_CAWNYS010000407.1:0-1531 GCF_963878295.1 Aeromonas sp. HMWF014
GGTCTATTCGGTGGCGAGCGCCTGCGATCAGGGCCGCACCAGCCGCAAGGATTGCGCCGCCGCCATCCTGTTTGCCGCAGAAAACGCCACCCAGATGGCGCTCGATGCCATCCAGCTGCTGGGGGGCAACGGCTACATCAACGAATACCCCACGGGTCGCCTGCTGCGGGACGCCAAGCTCTACGAGATAGGCGCAGGCACCTCGGAAATTCGCCGCTGGCTTATCGGCCGCGAGCTGATGGGAGAGAACGCATGAGTCGTATCCACTCCCGCCTCGACACGGCGAGTCCCGAGTTTGCCGAGGGCCGCTCGGCCATGCAGGCACTGGTCGAGGATCTCAATGCCCGTCTCGACGAGATAGCCCAAGGCGGCGGCGAGGCCAACAACGCCCGCCATCAAGCCCGTGGCAAGCTGCTGCCCCGCGAGCGCATCAACCAGCTGCTGGACCCGGGCTCTCCCTTTCTCGAGCTGTCGGCGCTGGCCGCCTGGCAGGTCTATGACGAACCGGTGCCCGCCGCCGGTATCATCACGGGGCTGGGCCAGATTGCGGGCAGGCTCTGCCTGCTGGTGGTGAACGATGCCACCGTCAAGGGGGGCACCTACTACCCGCTCACGGTGAAAAAACACCTGCGGGCCCAGGCCATCGCCGAGCGACTGCGCCTGCCCTGCCTCTATCTGGTGGATTCCGGCGGCGCCTTCCTGCCCATGCAAGACGAGGTTTTTCCCGACCGGGAACACTTCGGTCGCATCTTCTACAACCAGGCCCGCATGTCGGCCCAGAACATCCCCCAGCTGGCGGTGGTGATGGGGCTTTGCACCGCAGGCGGTGCCTATGTACCCGCCATGGCTGACGAATCCATCATGGTCAAGGAACAGGCCACCATCTTTCTGGCGGGGCCGCCGCTGGTCAAAGCAGCCACCGGCGAGGAGATCAGCGCCGAGGCACTCGGCGGCGCCGAGGTGCACTGCGCTCACTCAGGCGTGGCGGATCACCTGGCACGTGACGATGCCCATGCGCTGGCAATCGCCCGCACTTTGGTCAGCAACTTGGGAGAACACACCACGCAATCCACTCCGGCCTATGAAGCCCCCTGTTATCCGATAGAAGATCTCTACGGTCTGGTGGGGACCAGCCTCAAGCGCGCTTACGACGCCCGCGAGCTCATCGCCCGCCTGGTGGACGGCTCCGAGTTTGACGAATTCAAGGCACTGTTTGGCACCACGCTTGTCACCGGCTTCGCCCGGATCGAAGGCATGCAGGTGGGGATCCTCGCCAACAATGGCGTGCTGCACAGCGACAGCGCCCAGAAAGGCGCCCACTTTATCCAGCTCTGCAACAGGCGCGGGATCCCCCTGCTGTTCCTGCAAAACATCACCGGCTTTATGGTGGGCAGTACCGCAGAGCGGGAAGGCATCGCCAAGCATGGGGCCAAGCTGGTCACCGCCGTGGCCTGCAGCCGGGTACCCAAGATAACGCTCATCGTCGGCGGCAGCTTTGGTGCCGGCAACTACGGCATGTGCGGCCGCGCCT
>NZ_CAWNYS010000407.1:1541-5528 GCF_963878295.1 Aeromonas sp. HMWF014
GGGGGGAACAGGCCGCCAGCGTGCTGGTGCAGGTGCGCCGCGACAAGCTGGCCGCCGAGGGCAAGCCGTTGAGCGAGCAGGAGGCGGAGGCCATCCGCGCGCCCGTGATCGCCCAGTATGAACGGCAGGGTCACCCCTACTACGCCAGCGCTCGGCTGTGGGATGATGGCGTCATAGATCCAGCCCAGAGCCGCACCGTACTGGCGCTGGCACTGGCCGCTTGTCAGGGGGCCGAGACAGGCCCGGAACAATACGGCATCTTCCGGATGTAAGGAGCTCGACATGTCCGATCCACTTTTCAGCGGCGCTCAGCAAGGATTTCGCCTGGAGCGTCACGGTCCGCTGGCCGAGCTGGTGCTCTCGCGCCCCGCCTGCCACAACGCCTTCGATGCCGAGCTCATGCTGGGGCTGCTCGATTGCCTCGACGATCTGGCCCATCGCCACGGCCACGCCGAGCGGCCCCATGCCCTCTTGCTGCGGGCAGAGGGCAAGCACTTTTGCGCTGGCGCCGATCTCAACTGGATGCGCAACCTGGCCCACGCCGATTTCGAGCACAACCGCGAAGACGCCCGGGTGCTGGCACGGCTGATGCACACCCTGGACGAGCTGCCCTTCCCCACTGTGGCGCTGGTGCAGGGCGCGGCCTATGGCGGCGCACTGGGCCTTGTCTGCGCCTGCGATCTGGTACTGGCGAGCGAGGATGCCCGCTTCTGCCTCTCCGAGGTGAGTCTGGGGCTGGTGCCTGCGGTGATCAGCCCCTATGTAGTACGTGCCATGGGCATGCGCCAGGCGCGCCGCTACATGCTGAGCGCCGAATCCTTCGATGCCATCACAGCCTGTCGGCTCAATGTGGCGCACCAGCTGGCCCAGCCGGGTCAGTTGCTGGCGCAAGGGCGCGCGCTCGCTCTGCGGCTGTGTCGCAACGGCCCGGAGGCGATGAAAGAGACCAAGCGGCTGCTGACCGCCATCGAGAGCCATGGCACTCGCCTGCATGAAGAGAAAACCGTCGAGACTATCGCCCGGGTACGGGTCGGGCTCGAAGCCCAGGAGGGCATGCAGGCCTTCTTCGACAAGCGCCCTCCCACCTGGCGCCCCCGTTTCAAGGATGAAGCATGACCCACGATCACCCCATCAAGCGCCTGCTGATTGCCAATAGAGGCGAAATTGCCGTGCGCATCATCAAGACAGCCCGGCGCCTTGGCATCCACACCATCGCCCTCTACTCGGACGCTGACGCCTGCGCCATGCATGTGCGGGAAGCCGACGAAGCCTGGCATCTGGGGGCAGCTCCCGCACGGGAGAGCTACCTCGATGCCGCCAAAGTGCTGCGCATCGCCCAGCAGGCCAAGGCCGATGCCATCCACCCGGGCTACGGTTTTCTGTCAGAGAACAGCGACTTTGCCACCGCCTGTGAACAACGTGGCCTGCGCTTTATCGGCCCCAGCGGCAGCGCCATCCTCGCCATGGGCGACAAATCGGGCGCCAAGGCGCTGATGCTGGCAGCCGGCGTGCCTGTGCTGCCCGGCTATCACGGCGTGGATCAACGCCCCGAGTGGCTGCGCGAGCAGGCCTTGCTGACTGGCTTCCCGCTGCTTATCAAGGCCGCCAGCGGCGGCGGTGGCAAGGGGATGCGCCGGGTCGATCAGATCGACGAATTCGACGAGGCGCTGGCGGCGGTCAAGCGCGAGGCGCTGGCCGCCTTCGGGGATGATCATGTGCTGCTTGAACGCTATCTGGCCCGCGCCCGCCACGTGGAGGTGCAGGTGTTTGCCGATAGCCTGGGCAACGCCATCTACCTGGGGGACAGGGACTGCTCCTTGCAGCGCCGCCACCAGAAGGTGATTGAAGAGGCCCCCGCGCCGAACATAGCGCCTGGCCTGCGCAGCGCCATGGGCGAGGCGGCCGTCGCCGCCGCCAGGGCCATCGACTATCGAGGTGCCGGCACCATCGAGTTTCTGCTGTGCGGGGATGAGTTCTTCTTCATGGAAATGAACACCCGCTTGCAGGTGGAACATCCGGTCACCGAGTGCATCACCGGTCAGGATCTGGTGGCCTGGCAGCTGACGGTGGCCGAAGGCAAGCCGCTGCCGCTCACCCAGGATAAGGTGGTGCTGCGCGGCCATGCGGTGGAGGCGCGCCTCTACGCCGAGGATGTAGAGGCCGGTTTCCTGCCCGCCAGCGGCCCCATCGCCTGGCTCAGTTGGCCCAAGGGTGTGCGCATCGATACCGGGGTCGCCGCCGGGGATGAGGTGAGCCCCTATTACGACCCCATGATTGCCAAGCTCATCGCCCACGGTCAGAGCCGAACCGAAGCGTTTGCCAAGCTGGCTGATGCGCTGGCGGCGCTGGCGCTCGGCCCTCTGGTGCACAACGGACCGCTGCTGCTGCACCTGTGTCAGGAACCGGACGTACTGGCCATGCGCCATCATACCCAGTGGCCCATTCCTACCGAGCCGCAAGCCATCCCGGAACTGGCCTGGCCGCTGGCCACCCTCTGGCTCGCCAGCCGCAGTGCCGATGCCACTCCCTGGCAGCAGGCCCGCGGCTTTCGCTTGGGGGCCAGCAGAAACTGGACGGCGGCGGTGCGCATCGGCGACGAGGCCCGGGTGCTGACCCTGTCCGGGCGCGCCGGCACGCTGTCGTGGCAGGGGAGCTCACTCCCCTGTGAACTGGGCACCGATCATCTCCGCCTGCAACACGCTGGGCGCTGGCAGCGCTACCCCGTCCAGGCACTGACCGCCACCGAATTCGTGTTACAGCTCGATGACCAGCGCATCCGCTTCTGCGCCGATGATCAACACCATCAGCCTCATCATGATCAGCACACCAGCGCCGCCCAGGGTGCAACGGCCCCCATGCACGGCATAGTCGTGGCGCTGCTGGTCGAGGCCGGCCAGCGCGTCAGCAAGGGCCAACCCCTGCTGGTGCTGGAGGCGATGAAGATGGAACACGTCTTGAAAGCCGACCGGGATGGGCTGATCGAGACCCTGCAATGCAAGCAAGGTGAACAGGTAAGTCAGGGGGCCATACTGGTGCGCTTTGCCGATGCCGTGGATCAACAAGAGAGCGGGTCATGAAGAGAGAATCCGGAATGCAGGATGACAAGGTGAGCCTAGTGGAGATGGGCCCGCGCGACGGCCTGCAAAACGAGGCCAGTTCCCTGCCGCTCGTCCAGCGGCTGGAGCTGATCGCGCGCCTGGCCGAAAGCGGCCTGCAGCGCATCGAGGTGGGGGCCTTCGTCTCACCCAAAAAAGTGCCGCAGATGGCGGACTCCGCCGCACTTTTCAAGGCCCTGCCGCGCAAGGGAGCGACCCGTTACGGCGCCCTGGTGCCCAACCTGCAGGGCTTGCAGGCGGCCATTGCCGCCCGGGTCGACGAGATTGGCCTCTTCACCGCCTGCTCCGATGGCTTTACCCGCGCCAATATCGGCATCGGCGTGGAGGAGTCTCTGGTCCGCTTCGCCCCCCTGGTGCAGGAGGCACGCCACCTCGGCATCAGGGTACGGGGTTATCTTTCCACCGTCATCGCTTGCCCCTTCGACGGCCCGACCCGTCCGAAACGGGTCGCGGCCATGGCCGAGCGGCTGCTGGATCTTGGCTGTCACGAGATCTCTTTGGGCGACACCATAGGGGTCGGCACCCCGGGCACGGTCGCGCCCATGCTGGATGCGGTGCTGCACGAGATCCCGGCGGGCCGGCTCGCGGTGCACTTTCACGACACCTATGGCCAGGGGCTGGCCAATCTGCTGCCAGCGCTGGAGCGCGGCATCCGCACCATCGACTGCTCGGTGGCCGGGCTGGGCGGTTGCCCCTATGCGCCGGGGGCCTCCGGCAACGTCGCCTCGGAGGAGGTGGTCTACCTGTTGCACGGGCTTGGCATGAGCACAGGGGTGAGTCTCGATAAATTGGCCGCCACCGGTCAGTGGGTGAGCGAGCAACTCGGTCGTCCCAACGGCTCCCGGGTCGGCCAGGCCCTGCACGCCCATGC
>NZ_CAWNYS010000408.1:0-1742 GCF_963878295.1 Aeromonas sp. HMWF014
ATCCAGAGCCGCTTGCCAGCCCATACGGTAACCCAGTTCCAGCCGCCCCTTGTCTGTGGTCATGCGGCCGACCCGAAAGCCCGCCGGTGGATAGATGAGCCGGATGCGACAATCCGCCGGTGGCTGGTGGATGAAGTCGATGGCGTCGTTGTAACTGGGATGACGCTGTGGTTGCGCCCCCTGCTAGCCCGCCAGAAAGGCCGCCAGATTGAGCGGATGTGGCATGATCCCCATGAAACGATCACCCGGAACCACCAATGCCGCACATTGGGTGAATTATTACGTCGCGTGTTCTACTTCCGGGATCAGGCTGCACCGTTCCCCGGTAACGGACATGGGCTTATGCAACTGGAGCGGAATTGGGATCAGCTATTTAGAGGGCGAGCACTAGGGGTTGATTGCCGTCCGTGCCGGCGGCGGGTACGGCGCAGCAGATCAGTGCCTCACTTTCGGCCGGCAGGTTGGATGGTGGCTGCGGGTAGGTTACCTGACCACTGACGATGCGCGTGCGGCAGGTGCCGCAGGTGCCGCCCCGGCAGCTGAACTCCGGAGTCAGGCCGCGGCTCTCGGCCAGCTCCAGCAGGCTGCCGCTACCAGGCAGCCAGCGCGCCTCCTTGGCCGAGAGCTCAAAAAGCACGGGCACCGGGTTGCTGGCCGCCAGCGGCCAGTCCTGTGTCGGACCGGCCAGGTCGGGACGTCGCCTGAGGCTGGAGGGGCCGAAGGTCTCGGCATGCAGGCGACTGTCACTGATGTTCAGCTCACGCAGGCCATCGTACAGCGCCTGGGTGAAACCGGCTGGTCCGCACAGAACAAAGTCATAGTCGTCGAAGGGCAGCACAGCCTTGAGCAGTTCGATATCGATGCGCCCGTGCAGGTCGAAGTCCAGTCCCTCCTGCAGCCCGGCCTCGGGCTGGCTGATGACTCGCAGCCAGTGCAGGGTTTCGCCGCTCTGCTGCTGCAGCTCATGCAACTCCCGGCTGAAGGCCAGCTCCGCCTGCTGGCGGGCGCTCTGGATCAGCCAGACCGTACGGCGCCGACGCAGCCGGCGATTCTGGTAGGCCACCTCGCGCAACATGCTCAGCAGCGGGGTGATGCCCACCCCGGCGGCCAGCAGAACAAGTGGCCGGTGCTGCACGGGATCGAGCACGAACTGCCCCTGCGCGGCCTTGGCCTCCAGCAGACTGCCGACCTTGATCTGATCATGCAGGTAGCCGGATGCCAGTCCGTCACGCTTCACGCTGATGCGCAGAACGTCATCGGAGGGCGCGTTGGACAGGCTGTAGGTGCGGATGACAGGGTGCGCCTGTCCGGGAATCGTCAGGCGCAGGGGCAGGTGCTGACCCGCCGAGAACGCCGGCCAGCCACCGACATCGGCCGGTTCCAGATAGAACGAGCGGATACTGGCGCTTTCCTCGACCACGCGTGCCACCCGCAGGGGGCGCCACTGATCGCGCAGTGTCTGCGCCTGCAGGCGCGCCTCGACCTGTTCCCAGCTGCCGGTCATCAGGCTGTTGGGCGAGTAACTCTGTAAATCCCAACGCAGCGTTAGCGCGCCTTGCCGACGGATCACCTGCTCGACCTCCACGTGCCAGAGGCGCTCAGCGCCCTGAAAAGCGCGGATGTCATCACCTTCCAGCGTCAGCTCAGTGCGCCCGCTGATCTGCAGCAGGTCACCCGTGGCGAAGTCGATGAACAACAGGCCGGCTTGCGGGTTGAGCAGCAGGTTGCCGAGGGTGTTGAAG
>NZ_CAWNYS010000409.1:0-4397 GCF_963878295.1 Aeromonas sp. HMWF014
GCCAGTAAGGGCTGACCCCGATATAGGTCAAACCATAGTTGATCAAGGTGAAGATAAGTACGCCGGTAATCACACCCGCGACTGTCCCTACCCCGCCAGCAAACGATACCCCGCCCACCACGCAGGCCGCGATGGCATCCAGTTCATACATGAAACCGAGGTTATTGGTGGCACTGCCCACACGGCCCGCCTCCAGCATGCCACCAAAGGCGTAGAAGACCCCTGCCAGCGCATAGATCATCACCAGATTGACCGCCACGTTGACGCCGGAGACCTTGGCCGCCTCGGGGTTGCCACCGATGGCGAAGATGTTTTTGCCAAAGCGGGTCTTGTTCCACAGCACCCAGACAAAGACGCTGGCGATGGCTGCATAGAAGGTGAGGTACGAGAGCTTGAATCCCCCTATCCGGATAAATCCCTGGGCGAAGCTGGAAAAGCGGGGATCAAACCCGGCCACCGGCGAAGCGCCCACCGAGTCAAAGTAGAGGGAGTTGATGCCATAGACGATGATCATGGTGCCCAGGGTGGTTATGAACGGGGTGACGTTCAGGTAAGCCACGATGAGGCCGTTAACCAGCCCGATCAGCGCCCCCACGGCACACACCAGCAGGATCACCACCGGGATGGGGACCTCCCCCAGCGTGGGGAACACCTTGTTGACGTTGGTCAGCGCCTGCAGCATGGTCGCCGCGATGAGCGCCGCCAGACCGACCTGACGACCGGCCGAGAGATCCGTCCCCTGGGTGATGATGATGCCCGCCACCCCCAGCGCTATGATGACTCGCACCGAGGACTGGGTCAGGATGTTGCTGAAGTTGGTGAGGCTCAGGAAGGAGGGTTCCTGGATCACGATGACCATGAGCAGTACCAGCAACACCAAGTAGATGGCGTTTTCCTTGAGCGCCTGCATCAGATTGAAATTTTTAGCCGACTCCATAAATGTCTTCCTGTCTCTAGAGGTACAGAGATGCCAGGCGCAGTATCTCGCTCTGGTCAGTTTCTTTGGTATTGACGATCCCGGCGACCCGGCCATTGCTCATCACCATGATACGGTCGGTGATCCCCAGCAGTTCGGGCATTTCAGACGAGATGATGATGATCCCTTTGTCCTTCTTCGCCAGCTCCAGGATCAGCTGGTAGATCTCGAACTTGGCCCCCACGTCGATGCCGCGGGTGGGCTCGTCGAGCATCAGGATCTCCGGCTGGGTCAGCAGCCAGCGACCAATGATCACCTTCTGCTGGTTGCCCCCGGAGAGAGAACCGATCTGGGTCTGTTGGGTCGGCGTCTTGACCCGCATGGAGTCGATGACCCACTGGGTGTCGCTCTTCATCTTGTTGTCGCTGAGCAGCCCCATGGAGCCTTTGTAGCTGTCCATGTTGGCGATCAGGGAGTTGAAGGCGATGTCGAGACGGGAGTAGATACCGGTGGAACGGCGCTCTTCCGTCACCAGCGCAAAGCCGTTGCGAATCGCTTCATGGGCATTGTGGTTGGCCACCTCTTTGCCGTGCAGCTTGATGCTGCCCTGGCTACGATCGCGAATGCCGAACAGGGTCTCGACGATATCGGTACGCTTGGCCCCCACCAGTCCGGCGATACCGAGGATCTCCCCCTTGTGCAGGTTGAAGGTCACGTCCTTAATGGAGGGCTGGTTCTTCGCCGTCAGGTGTTCGATCTCGAGGATCACCTCTTGCGGCTGGTTGGTCTTTTCCGGGAAACGCTGGGTCAGCTCACGACCAACCATCATGCCGATGATCTGATCCATGGTCATACCCTTGAGTGGCTGGGTTGCCACCCACTGGCCATCCCGCAATATGGTGATCTCGTCACAGAGCTGGAAGATCTCCTCCATCTTGTGAGAGATGTAGACAATGCCGCACCCCTTGTCCTTCAACTTGTTGATGATTTTGAAGAGGTGGTTCACCTCTTTCTCGGTCAGGGAGGAGGTGGGTTCGTCCATGATGACGATCTTGGCGTCATAGGAGAATGCCTTGGCGATCTCGATCATCTGCATCTGGGAGACCGACAGGGTCGCGACCTTGACCCTGGGGTCGATGTCGATATCGAGTTCATCGAAAATACGCTTGGTGTCGTCATACATCTTGCCGTGGTCGATGAACCACCCTTTGGTCGGGTAGCGGCCGAGCCACATGTTGTCCATCACAGTACGCTGCAACACCAGGTTGAGCTCCTGATGCACCATGGAGACGCCATTTTCCAGCGCCTCTTTCGAGGAGGTGAAGTTGATCTCCTGCCCCTTGAAGAAGATCTTGCCCTGATCCTTCTCGTAAATGCCGAACAGGCACTTGAGCAGGGTGGATTTTCCCGCTCCGTTCTCGCCCATCAACGCATGCACAGAATGAGGACGGACCCGTAAATTGACATTATCGAGTGCCTTGACGCCGGGAAAGCTCTTACTGACGTCAATCATCTCCAACAGCCATTCTGATTGTTGCTGTGTTGTCATATCAGCCATCACATCTGGTTGAAAAAAGGGCAAGGGGATCGCCCTTGCCCTGGAGGAGGGAATTACTCGAATTGAGACAGGTTGTCTTTATCCACACCGACGTAGGCAACACGCACGACCTTGTCGACGATATTCCACTTGGTGCCTTCACCGGCCGGTTTGCCTTCAGCCAGGTTCTTGGTCAGCTCGAAAGTGGCTTTGGCCTGGTTGGCCGCATCGTTCAGCACTGTACCCGCCATGGCACCGCTCTTGACCATGGCCAGCGCTTCCGGCAGTGCATCAACGCCGAACACCGGGATGGCACTCTTGCCCTGCGCTTTCAGTGACTCGACCGCGCCCATTGCCATGCCGTCGTTGTTGGCGATGACCACTTCGATCTTGTTGGCGTTGGGGCCGGAGATCCAGGCATCCATCTTGTCTTTCGCCATGGCGGTATCCCACATACCGGTATCCATGTGCAGCTGCTGCGTCTTGACGCCGCCATCGTTCAGGGTCTTGACCACGTAGGAGGTACGGGCTTCCGCATCCGGGTGACCCGGCTCCCCTTTCAGCAGCACAAACTGGATCACGCCATCCTTGTTCAGATCCCACTCCGGATGAGCTTGCCAGTGTTTGGCAATCAGCTGACCCTGGATGATCCCTGACTCCTTGGAGTCGGTCCCCACGTAGTAAGCCTTGTCGTAGCTGGCCAGATCGGCAGCACTCGGCTCCTTGTTGTAAAACACCACGGGCACATCTTCGCCACGAGCCTTCTCAATCACGACAGGGGCCGCAGCCGGGTCAACCAGGTTGATAGCCAGCGCCTTCACGCCCTTGGCCAGCAGCACGTCTATCTGGTCGTTCTGCTTGGACTGGTCGTTCTGGGAGTCATTCATCAGCAGCTCAACCCCGGGGTTGGCAGCCGCTTCCTTCTCGATCGCCTTGCGTACCACCGCCATGAAGTTGTCGTCGTACTTATAGACGGTCACCCCGATACGGGTCTCGGCATGGGCAGTGGCTCCTGCCATCAGGCTCATCAGCACGGCGGCAATTGTCGTGATTTTTTTCATTGTTATGCTCCGATCTCTCTATCTGTTTTTGTAGGGAATGCTGTGCGCCTATTGAACTGGCGCCAGCCTAATGTAATCAATTTGTTGTGCAATGCTCTGTGAACCTGACAACAAAATGAAAACGATTACAATTTGTTACGTGGCAACAAAAAAAATAAATATCATATGGTTATGAGCAATGAATCTCCATTGAGGCTTAACCGCCACCTCAGTCGACCCACCCATGGCTCAGATTCAGCGTAGAACACAGTTCCAATAGTAGCCGCCTGGCCGTAACCAATATTCCGGTCGCACGCTCTGACTCCAGGAGTCATCGCCACCAATCCCCATATGGAAGCCATCGAGGCAGAGATACAGGCCACCCTCGGCCACCAGATCTGTCTGGTGACGGGCCAGGGCCAGCTGCTGCTGGCTGTAGCGGCTGACGCTGAAATGGAACTGCCCTTCGACCACGAGACCCCCCAGTTGTAGTTGGCGGGTATCACAGCGCAGTCCGTTGTCCGTCGGGAAGACATAAGGGGTATGCAGGGCCGCCAGCGGCAACTGCCAGCGACCGAGATCGGCGCCGAGCAGGCGATCCGGATAGTTCTCGTGAGGACCCAGACCCAGCCAGCTCACCTCTGCCACCTCGTCGACCACCCAGAGCAAGGCGCCGATGCGGGGCAGTGACGGCATTCCGGCCGCGACCTCGACGGCTATGGTAAGCGCCATGGCACCGTCTGCACCGAAGTCGTGCTGCCAGCGGGTCGACAGTTTGAGCACCCCCTGGACAAAGTAACCGTGCCTGACCAGCACGCGGCCATGATGGGGATCCACCTCCAGCCCAAGACAACGATGCTCCAGATCGTTGAGTCCGGCGCCTTGCCAGCGGGCAATCCAGGCG
>NZ_CAWNYS010000410.1:0-2574 GCF_963878295.1 Aeromonas sp. HMWF014
CTGCTGGCTGCTGGAGCAGGATCTCATACCGCGCATACCACAAGAGGGCTCCGTCGGCGCCAGCGGCGATCTGACGCCGCTCTCCTACGTCGCCGCCGTGCTGGTGGGGGAGCGCGAGCTCCATCACGATGGCGCGCTGCGTTCCGCCGCCGAGGTCTATCGGGCGCTTGGGATCACCCCCCTGACCCTGAGACCCAAGGAGGGCCTGGCGCTGATGAACGGCACCTCGGTAATGACGGCGCTGGCCTGTCTCGCCTACGCCCGCGCCGACTACCTGATGCGGCTGGCGACCCGGATCACGGCGCTGGTGAGCGTCGCCATGGGGGGCAACGCCTTCCACTTCGACGAGCGGCTGTTTGCCGCCAAGCCGCACCCCGGTATGCAGGGGATAGCGGCTTGGCTGAGATCGGATCTGGTGGCCGGCGAGCTGCCGCGCCACAGCGACCGGCTGCAGGACAGATACTCATTGCGCTGCGCCCCCCACGTCATCGGTGTTGTGGCCGACAGCCTGCCCTGGTGGCGCCAGCTCATCGAAAACGAGCTCAACAGCGCCAACGACAACCCGCTGATCGACGGGGATGGGGAGCATGTGATGCACGGTGGCCACTTCTACGGCGGCCACATCGCCATGGCGATGGACAGCATGAAGACGGCCATCGCCAATCTGGCGGACCTGCTGGATCGCCAGCTGGCCCAGCTGGTCGACACCAAGTTCAACGGCGGCCTGCCGAGCAACCTCTCGGGAGCGCTGGCCGGGCGGCAGATGATCAACCACGGCTTCAAGGCGGTGCAGATCGGCGTCTCGGCCTGGACTGCGGAGGCGCTCAAGCAGACTATGCCCGCCAGCGTCTTCTCCCGCTCCACCGAGTGCCACAACCAGGACAAAGTGAGTATGGGCACCATAGCGGCGCGCGATGCCCTGCGGGTGCTGACCCTGACCGAGCAGGTCGGGGCAGCCTGCTTGCTGGCGGCGGTACAGGGGGTCGAGCTGCGTCTGGCCCAGCCCACACCCTTCAGCCGCCCGCTCAGTCCGGCCCTGGCCCATATGGTGCAACAGGTGCGGGCCGAGTTTGCGCCTCTGCTGGAAGACAGGGCGCTGGAGCAGGAGCTCAGGGCGCTGATCGCCCGCCTCCGTCAGCGTCACTACCCCCTTTATCAGGAATCTTCGCTATGAGCCGTACCCGGATTGCGCTGGAACCCTGGCAGATCAGCACTGAAGTGGAAGTGACCATCCCATTTCACGACGTGGACATGATGGCTGTCGCCTGGCACGGTCACTACTTTCGCTACATAGAGCTGGCCCGCTGCGCCCTGCTGGACCTCATCGATTACAACTACCCACAGATGGAGGCCTCCGGCTACCTCTGGCCGATCATAGACACCCGGATGAAGTACCTGGCACCGCTGCGCTTCGGCCAGCGGGTGCGGGTGCGCGCCACCCTGACCGAATACCAGAACCGCTTGAAGATCGACTACCTGCTGAGCGATACCGCGAGCGGCACCCGCACCAGCAAGGGCTACAGCATCCAGGTGGCGGTGAGCAAGGCGAGCGGCGAGATGTGCCTAGCCTCGCCCCAGGTGCTGCTGGACAAGCTGGGGGTGAGCCAATGAGCTGTCTTCTGAACCGGCTGATGGTCGGACTGGCCCTGCTGCTGGCGTTGCCGCTGCAGGCGGCCCCCCTGAGCCGTGACCAGGTGCAGCAGCTGCTGACCCTGAGTCCGGTCAGACAGGCCCATTTCGAGCAGGAGAAACAGGTGGCGGGGCTGAGCCAGCCGCTCAAGGCCTCCGGCGAGCTGCTGCTGGTGCGTGACCTGGGTCTCTGGTGGCAGCAGCAGCAGCCCTTTGCCCTGACCCTGACCCTGACGCCGCAACGCATGGTGCAGCAGGTAGCGGGTCAGCCCGCCACCGTCATCGACAGCCCGCAACTGCTTGAATTCAGCCAGATGTTGCTGGCGCTGTTCGGCTCGGACGAGGCGACCCTGCGCCGCTACTTCAAGATCGATTTTCAGAGCACGGAGGCGGGCTGGCAGCTGCTGCTGGTGCCGACCCTGACGCCGCTGGACAAGGTGTTTGCCAGTCTCACCCTGAGCGGGCAAGGGCAACTGGATGAGCTGGTCATTGCCGACAAGCAGGGTGACAGCACCCGCATCCGTTTCAGCGCCTGGCAGGAGCGAACCCTGCCACTGACCCCTGAGGAGCAGGCCCGCTTTGCTACCCACTAGCCCCGCATCGCACCCTGCCACTGCCCTTGGTTTGGCCGGGAGAATCTACCTTGCTGCAATCTGAAACCACTTGGCGCCGGCTTGGCACGATCTGGATCTGCCTCTGCCTGCTGCTGGTGGCCGTGCTGGCCTGGCAGCTGCCCCACAGCCGCATCAACACCAGCCTGATGGATCTGTTGCCCCACGAATCCCGCAGCGATCTGGATCCGGCGTTGCAGCAGGGCTTGCTGCAACAGCTCGATCGCCAGCTGGTCTGGATGCTGAGCCTGCCTGCCGGACAGAACGGACAGGCGGCGGCCGATCTGTGGGTAAAACAGCTCGACCAGATAGCAGCCTTCTCCCATATCAAGGG
>NZ_CAWNYS010000411.1:0-4950 GCF_963878295.1 Aeromonas sp. HMWF014
CTCCCAGGGTTACCCCCATGCCAGCACCAACCTTGGCGAAAGTGGCTGCACAGGCATAACCACCAGCAGCACCACATCCCATGGCGCAGGCCCGCCCCACCCGCTCATCCAATGCCTTCTCAACCCCTTCTTTCAGACACCTTGGACATCTCATGATGTACCCCTTCGCCGACACAATAGAATCCGCTGTTCACGCCCTGAACAAGTTTCGCTCTTATCTGTATCGGCCGGACTCGATGATGTACCGATAATAACTCAAATTTTGACGGTTCCAGCCCGACTTTGAAACCCTCATATGAATCTCACCAAAACGTCACACCCGTTACACCGAGCAGCGTCAGCACCGAGCTCAACCACCATCTGAGCGTCGTCGCGGGCTATGACAGCGCCATGCTGGAGAACCTGGAGCTCATTCGCCAGACCGGTGGCCCGCTGGGGCCCAGGGCCAACAGCTGGCCACCACTGTGCCGCGATTCAAACTCTGACCGTTCAGCTGGTGGGCTTGAACTGCTCCTTGTCGAGATTGTGTTTCTTCATCCGCAGATAGAGCTTCTTGCGCGGGATCCCGAGGTAGTGGGCGGCCTCGGTCACCCGACCGGAGAACAGGAACAGGGTATCTTCGATCACCCGCCGTTCAAACTCTTCCACCAGATCGTCCAGCGGCTCCTTGGCGCTGGCCAGCGGCATCGCCCGCTCAACGCCCGCCAGCTTGACGATGCCCACCGCATAGAGCTCGGCCACGTTCCGGAGCTCGCGCAAATTGCCGGGCCACTGATGCCGCTTGAGCGTCTCCAGATAGGCGCGGTCCACCGCTGGCACGGGCTGGCCAATCCGTTTGCAGCCCTGACGCAGAAAGGCCCGAAACAGGGGGATGATGTCGCAACTGCGTTCGACCAGCCGTGGCAACTTGAGCCTCACCTGAGAGAGGAAGTAGTAAAGCTCCGGCATCAACTGGTGTCGTTCCACCAGCCCCTCCGGCGATTCGTCAAACAGCGCTATGGTTCGCAGGGACTTGTTCCCCTTGCGCTCCTGATCCAGCAGATGGTTACCCAGCCAGCGCTGGCACTCGGCCGTGAGTCTGGCGGGAGATTGCAACACCAGGGTACCCTGCTCCACGAGAGCCAGACTGGCCTGTATCTCGGCCAGCGAGCCTGCCGACACGCAATCATGCAGATGGCATGGCTGTGCCTTGCGCGCGCTGATCCTGTGCAGCAACAGGGCCAGCGTGTGCCGGCCAGAGCCGGCAGGCCCCTCCAGCATCAGATCCTTGTCGGTCTGTGCCAACTGGCTGATCTGGTTGCGAATGGCCACTATCTGCGGGCTGGTACCAATCAGCTCGTCATCGACTGCTGCCTGGATCTCGCTGCGGCGCGCCAGAGTGGCGCTGCGCTGATGGCAGGCTCGCTCCAACAGGGCCAGCAAAGCATGGGGGTTGAGCGGTTTCTCCAGAAAATCGAATGCACCCTGCTTCACCGCTCGCACCGCCAGGGGAATATCGCCGTGACCCGTGATCATGATGACCGGGATCTCGGCGTCTATCTCCTGTACCCGGGTCAGCAGATCCATACCGTTCATGGCGGGCATGTAGATATCGGATACCACCACGCCAGGCCATTGGGCAGTGAGCAGGGTCAATGCCTCGTGGGCCGAGGCGGAGGCTCTGGGGTGATAACCGGAGAGCCGCAGCAGGTGGCAATAAGACTCCAGCACGTCCTCATCGTCATCCACCAACAAGACGTTGGCCGGGCGGCTACGGGGTAACAACATCGACAGACCTCTCCTCGTTTATGTGCTCATCAGAGACTGGGCTCCCGGATGGGCAGAGTACACGGATCCCGCTGAACTCCAGGATCACCATGGCGCCACCCGTCAGGGCCGAGCCTAGCAAGATCCCGGCGTCACAACGGGCCAGCAGGGAGCGACAGATGGTCAGCCCCAGCCCCAATCCAACCTCCTTGGACGTGGTGAAGGGGGTAAACAATCTGGGCAAGATGGCCTCACCGAAGCCGGCACCGCTGTCGGCGATGGCAATCTTGAGCTGACTGCCCCCCTGTTCCAGCAGCAACAGACGGATCTCGCGGGTTGCCAACCCGGCGATGGCATCCATCCCGTTCACCAACAGATTGACCAGCACCTGCTCCACCAACACGGGATCGGCCTCGATCCAGAGCCCGGCGGGCAGCTCGTTCCTCAGGATGCAACCATCCCGTCTGGCCCTCGTCTCCAGCAGCAACAGAGCCTGTTCGGCCACCTCACCCAGATCGAGCCGGATGCGGGTCTCTTCGGTCGGCGACTTGCGCGCAAAATTGCGCAGCGCCGTGATAATACGACTCATACGCTGGCTAAGTTTCTCTATTTTGCCAAGGTCTTCGCCCAGCGTCTCGAACTGCCCGGCATCGAGCGCAGCCCGACTGGTGTAGAGATAGGTCATCATCGCCGACAGGGGTTGGTTGAGTTCATGGGCCAGACTGGTCATCGCCTGCCCCACCACTGCCATCTTGGCAGCCTGGATCAACTCATCCTGGGCCTGCAGCAGGTTGCGCTGGGCATGCTGCCGCTGCACCACCTCTGCTGCCAGCAGATGGTTGTTCTCGGTCAGCTCTCGGGTACGATCCTCCACCAATTGCGCCAACTCCCTGGCGGTCAGCTCCTGGCGGGTCACATCCGTGATGGTGATGATAAATCTGTGTCCCCGCCCCTGTTCGAAGCGACGCAGATTGAAGTGCAGGAAACGGGGCTTGCCCTCCCGCTCGCTGGCAACCGTGCACTCGCTATGACCGAGCTGATACAGCGGCTGTCCCGGCAGGAACTGGCTGGCCAGCACAGTCCTGGCTTCTTCGGGAACAGCCTGCCACAGCGGCTGATCCGGTTTGATGGTCGTCTGCTGGAACAGGGTCAGCGCACTCGGGTTGACCGACTCAATGGTGCCATCGGGATGACAAGTGATGAGACAGGCCTGGGTATTGTTGATGAGGTTCAGGGCGTTGGCCCGTTCCATCTGCTGCAACTGTTGACAGAAATGGCGCAGGCTCTCCCCCAGCTGGCCGATCTCGTCCCGCCCGCTGGTTCTGACCGGCAGATCCATCTTGCCCGCCGCAACCCGTGCCAGATCCTGCCCCAGCACATCGAGCCGCCCGATCAGGCGACGACCGATCAGCACCACCAACACAAAGATGCTGAGCAAGATGGCGAGCGCAAGTACCACCAGGATCACCAGTTTGCCGGTCGCCACCATCTGGCTGCTGTTGTGCCCCAGCTTACTGAGAGAACGGTTTGCCTCGCTCACCGTCAGGCTCACCCGCTGGTGATAGCGCGATACGGCATCATCCAGCTGGGGCCGCAGAGCCGCCAGCCGCTGGTGAGTCAAGGCATCCGCCTGCAGCAGCTGGTGCAGCTGACCATCCGGCTTCACCAGGGTCACTATATCCTGCAGGATCTGGCGATAGCTGACGGTCGAGGGGTACTCTGCCAGGCGGGAAGTCAGCTCATCTATCTCGTCAATCTTGTAACCGATGAACAGAAACGCGCTTTCCAGATCCTGTTCATACCGCTGGGTAATGACCTCGTTGACCAGCGCCTGCAACTCGTTTTCCTTGAACGTCAGATCCTGCAGGACGGAAAACTCCTTGATGACACTGCCAAACTCGCCCATGTCATCCGAGCTGGCCACCATGCTGGTCAGATGCCACTCCACTTCCTGCAGCAGGGGGACGACGTCGTCCACCAGATCCTGATGCCGCCAGTTGCTGCGCTTTTGCAGCTGCTGCAGGGTTTCGAAGTGATCGATCTGCTGCTCTAGATAGGCGGCGTGCTCCGCCACCAGCGCGCTCAATTCATCGAACGTATGCCGCTGCGACGGCGTCTCCTGATCTCCCGGCGTACCCAGCAGATAGGCATTCTGGATGTCCCGCAGGGTGGAGGAAACCGACCTGGAGAGCCGCTGGTACTGCACCGGATCCCGGGTGTCTCGCAACTGGGCCAGCAGCAACAACAAGCGGGAACTGGCGCGTTCCAGCTGATAGGCGCTACCGATGGCGGGCAGGCTCTCCTCGACAATCAGGTTGACCTGCTGTCCCAGCCGCTCCCATACCATGTAAGCGGCCATCCCCATGATCCCGGTCAGGGTCGTGATGGCCACAAAGGCGAGGATGAGCCGACGTCCCAGACTGCTCGGCATGCGCAAGCTGCGCCCCAGCCGGCTCATGGCTTGACCGCCTGCTCTACCAGCCGTTGTGCCTCGTTCAGTCGCCCCTCCATCACCTGACGCCACTGGTGCATCACCCGCTCTGCCTGCGGATTTCCCTGCTCTCGATCGTACATGCCATCGAACAACGCGAGCAGCGCCGGGTCCTGCGCCTGCTGTTCGTTCAGGGGGGGCATGCTGGCCTTGCGGCGCGCCTGCTCCAGCAATTTGATCCGCCAGGGTTCCTGCTGGGTATCCGCTCCGTTAATCCCCTGCCAGGTCATTTTCAGCCTGGGCATCTGCTGGATAATGGTCTGTTCGAACAGCGCCTTGAGCAGGCCAGCTCGCCGGTACAACAGCGCCTTGTCGGTAACATAACGGGTCTGCCTGGCCAGCGCCGGCTGACTCAGGGTGGCCTTGGCCATGCCGGGAGTCCCTATGATGGCCTGCCCCCTGGCTGACAACAGATATTGGATGAACAGGGCCCCGTTGGCCGGATTGGCACTGCTGCGGGTCACCCCCAGATAGGTAGGCAGGATCACGGAGTCCGGCATGATGTTGAAACCGACGTGATCGAAGCGGACCTGGCTGTTGAAGGCATAGCTGTCGATCACCAGTCCGGCGCCGGCCAGCCCGCGCGTTATGCCATCGCTCACCCCGAAACTGCGCGCAGTGATGGCCGACAGATTGCTGCCGAGTCGCATCAACAGGGCCCAACCCTGCTCCCAGCCATACTGCTGTAGGACGCTCTCCACCATCATGTGGGT
>NZ_CAWNYS010000412.1:0-6080 GCF_963878295.1 Aeromonas sp. HMWF014
CTTGATGCCACGGCTCACCACAGAATTGTCCATCCCCAGGTTCTCCGCCGCTTGGCGAAAACTGCCCGCCTCCACCACCGCCACAAACAGGGTCAGTTCATCAGAATGGGTCTTCATTGCTGTTATCCAGACAAGAGTGATGGACCTTTATAGGTGCAGCCGCGCTGGATTAGCAAGTGAGCTCTGGTGCCACATCTTCGTGTGCACAGATAAATAACGTGATGGCCTGCTCACACTACCCTCGTCCTTTACCGGTACAATGCAGCCAATACGGCATCGTATGACGCCAACCTTAACAAGGATTAATACCATGACATTCGAAGAGCGACTGGCAGCAGCCCATCAGGAGCTGGCCAGCAAAGGGGTATGGCACGCCAACTACAATCCCCCCTTATTCAGGTTGCTGCGCAGGCTGGGTTGCCCAGTCAAACCCCCTCACTATCAGGGCTGGCTAACCAACGTTCTCGGGTTTGGCATCAGCATAGGGCTGTTATGGGGTCTGTTGATGTGGTTTTTCAGCTGGCAACCCATGGGGATCGATCCGCTATTTTCCCTGCGCCAAACAGCCCTATTTGCCGGATTATTCGGTATTTTTATGGCAAGTTGGCTCTGGCTTAGGCGCAAGCAGCTTGTATTGACCCGGTGGGAGCAGCTGGCAGAACATGTCGGTACCCGCAGCACCAAGGATCAGGCATGACCAAACAGTTTTGCCCCTGCTGCGGGGTGGATGCAGAGCACAGAGAGCGGAGAAAGCAGAAGCCCTATCCCCAGACCCACTGCGGCCAGTTCAGGGGGTTTCTCAACGGATTTTTCTCCGGGGTCAGCGGTCATGACATCGCTGGGCTGGAGTGACTGAAAAACCATGGCGAAGAGTTCAAATAGCCTCCGCTAACCATAATGAGAAGAGCGATGACCATCGCTCACTACCGGAAATCCCAGCAAAACGGCAGGAAGATTGGATGCATACCATCGCCATTATTATTTTTGATGACTTTACCGATATCGATTTTTTCTTGATAAAAGACATCCTTGGCAGAACCCGGCACGACTGGGTGGTGAAAGTTCTGGGTACAAAGCCAAGCCACCATTCCGTACTGGGTAACTCAGTCACTACCGATGGCCATCTTCTGGCGGCTAATGATGCCGATGCCATCATTTTCTGTAGCGGGCAAAAAGGCATTCCGACAGTACTGGCCGACCCGCAATTTATGTCCTCGTTCAAACTGGATCCTGAAAAACAGTTGATTGGTTCTATCTGTGCAGGATCCTTTATCTTGGCGAAACTGGGTCTGCTCGATGGCAAGCAAGCCACGACTCATCCAGATGCCAAGCCAGCCCTGCTCACCATGGGGGTGAATGTGCAAGATAAACCGCTGGTGGTCGAGGGCAATATCGCCACCGCAGGAGGGTGCCTATCATCGCTCTATCTGACCGGCTGGTTGGCTGAAAGGCTCTGCAATGCCGCCAAACGTCGCGAGATTCACCGGCAACTCCTGCCAGCTGGACAAGCGGATATCTATGAAGAGCTGATCCAGTCATCAATCGCTGCGGCCGGTCGCGGCTAAATCATGATGTTGTGCAGCGATGCTAACGGAGATAACCCATATGAAAGCCCATGAAAAACTGCACTATGTGGAGTTTGCAGCGCGGGATCTTACGGCCACCAAGGCCTTCTTTCAGGGCGTATTTGGCTGACTGTTTGTCGATTACGGCCCCGACTACTGCGCCTTTGCCGATGGTGGGCTGGCTGGCGGTTTCTATCGAGCCGAACAGTGCAACCAGACACCTCAGGGCGGCGCTCTGCTGGTGTTCTACAGCACGGATATTGAGACGACCCAAACCAAGGTAGCCACTATGGGTGGTACCATAGTACGACCGCTGTTCGACTTTCCCGGCCGCCGCCGTTTCCACTTTACCGAACCCGGCGGCAATGAATTTGTCGTCTGGTCGGAACCGGTCCGCGTCTGATGGCACGGGGCGGCAAAGCTTCCGCCCCTTCATTGGCTCTCCCCTCAATACTGTTTTGCGACCAGCTCCCTGTTTTCAGCAAGTAGCGACAGGCATACTGACCTTTTTTTTTGCCAAGGAGGTTCAGATGTCATCACCCGTGATTGTGATTGCCCAGCTTGAAGCCAAACCCGAATATGCCGATCTGTTTCGCGCCGCCCTTGAGCCGCTGATGGCGGCCACCCGGCAAGAGGCAGGTTGCCAGCGTTATCAGCTGCATCAGGATCGGGACAATCCCCACAGTTGGATGCTGCACGAGCAGTGGGAGAGCGGATCCGCCCTCACCGCCCACCAGCAGCAGCCCCACTTCATCGACTTTATCGCCAGGGCCGAGCCTTGGCTTGCCAGCAGCAATATTCGCGGCTATCAACCGCTGGATGCCTGATCTGCCCTTGTATCACTTGCCGCCGTGCAGCCCTGCATGGCGCAAGCTTGTCCCCACTCTTGAACAACACCTCCCTATCTCTTTGCCACATAAAAACAAGCGGCCCATGCCGTAATGAAGGTCAGTTAAGAACATGTGAGCCCCCAACTGCGAGGTATAAGGGCCGCTCATCTCTTTTCACGCCCTGTTTTTTTTGCCTGTTGTGCAAGTCGGCCAGATGAGCGGTGTGAAAGTGGGTGATGCCGATAACATCGACCTGATGCGCGTTTGGCCCCCGCCTGACCAAAGCGCAGGTAGACGCCGCCACTGCCGGGCACCCGCTGGGTAGAGGCTTTGTCCTGCGGGGTCAGTTGTACGGGTTCGGCATTCGCTTGGGCGGCGGTGAGCGCGCAGCCGATGGCCAGCGCCACCGTTTTCAAGGTCTGTTGCATCACCATTAGCTGTCGGTTGTATGACAACAGAAGTTGGCTGGGGCTATGCACCTGGGCGCATTCCCCAGCCGACGGGGGTCAGCGGTGGGGCGGATTGTCGTCCCGTTCATCGGCTTCCCAGCGCGCTTCCAGCCAGAGCAGGTTGCACAGGCCAAGCAGCAGGGCGAAACCCAGGCCCAAAATCCAGGTGAAATACCACATAAAGGCTCCCTTGAGGTCAGTAGAGTTGATGGCTGTCGCGCTTGATGCGGGCGCGGTCGAGCTTGCCGCACACCACCCGGTAGACCCAGCCGGTGTAGCCGAGGTTGATGGGCATCAGCACCAGCACATCCCGAACATGATGGCCAGGGTCTTGTAGCTGGAGGTGCCATCCCACAGGGTCAGGCTGCTGGCCGCATCGAGGGATGAGGGCAGCACAAAGGGAAACAGGGCGATGGCCACCGAGCAAAGCATGGCGGCGCAAGCCAGCCCGCTGGCCAGCAGCGCAATCCGTCCCTGCTCCAGCCAGGCGGCGATGCCGCTTGCCAGCGGTGCCAGTGCCCCGACAAGCGGCACCAGCCACAGCAGCGGGTAGTCGACGTAGTTGCCAAGCCAGCCGCTGGCCTGGGGGATCACCCCCTTCATCAGCGGGCTGATGGCGGCATTGGGATCAAAGGGCTGGCCCGCCAGGCCAGTCAGCTGATAGCCGGGCAAGTCGAGCAGATGCCAGCCGGCCAGCAGGTAGCAGAGGGTCACCAGCGGGGCCAGCAGGATGGCGAGACCACGGGCACGCAGCGCAGGGGTCCCCTCCACCTTGGCTTGCAGGAAACTGGCGCCGTGCAGCAGCAACAGAGTGATGGCGGTGGCGAGCACCGAGAGCAGCCAGCCCCAGTGGACATTGAACGCGCCGTAGTGCAGCCGCAGTGCGCTGTCGAAGCGAAACGGCAGCCCCTGCATCACCAGCGCGATGGCGGCGGCGAGCACCAGGGTCGGCACCAGGCCACCGGCCACCAGGGCTCTGTCCCACCAGCGGCGCCACACAGGGTCAGCCAACTTGCTGCGATAGTCAAAGCCGACCGGACGCAAGAAGAGGCCGAACAGCAGGAACATGAAGGGCACATAGAGCGCGGAGAAGGCGGCGGCATAGACCAGCGGCCAGGCGGCGAACAGGACACCAGCCCCGGCAATCAGCCACACCTGATTGCCCTCCCATACCGGCCCTACACTGTTGATCACCAGTCGCCGGTCTTCATCATCCTTCGAGACCACCGGCAGCAGCATGGCGATGCCCAGATCGAAGCCATCCATCACGATAAAGCCGACCATCATGAAGAGCACCAGCCCCCACCAGATGAGTTTCAGGGTTGCGTAATCCATCAGGCGATCCTCATAAATTCGGGTTGTTCACCAGCGTAACGGCCGGTATGGAGTATGGCGGGCCCCTTGCGGATCACATGGCACAGCAGGAACAGCTCCACCACCAGCAACAGGGTGTAGATAGAACAGATGGCGATCAGGCTGAACCAGAGCTGGCCCGGTTGCAGCAAAGAGACCGAGGCCGACACCGGCAGCACGTCGCTGATGGTCCAGGGCTGACGACCGAACTCGGCCACCAGCCAGCCCGCTTCGATGGCTATCCAGGGCAACGGAGTGCTCCAGATCAATGTCTTGAGCAGGCGTGGCGAGCTCTGCAGGCGGTTGCGGCAGAGCTGGACAAAGCTCACCACGAACAGCCCCAGCATCAGCATCGCCAGCCCGACCATGATGCGAAAACCCCAGAACAGTGGCGCAACGTGCGGCACTGAGTCCTCCACCGCCCTGGCGATCTCCGCCTCACCGGCCTTGGCGATATTGCTGGCATAGGGGGTGAGCAGCAGCCCGTAACCGAGATCCTTGCCGTGCCGCTCGAACAGCGCACGGTTCTCGGCCGAATCGTCGCCCGCACGGATCTGCTCGAGTGCCCCGGCCGCCAGCATGCCGCTGCGGATGCGCGCCTCGTGCTGCACCTTGAGATCCTTGATGCCGGTCACCGTCTCCTCGAGGGAGCGGGTGGCGATGATCCCCATCAGATACGGGATCTTGATGGCGGCATGAGTGGTCTCGGCGTCCTGATCCGGGAAGCCGAACAGGGTGAATGACGCAGGCGCAGGTTCTGTCTCCCACTCCGCCTCGATGGCGGCGAGTTTGACCTTCTGCACCTCGCCGGTGCGGTAGCCCGACTCATCCCCCAGCACGATGACGGAGAGGATGGCCGCCAGCCCGAAGCCGGAGGCAATGGCGAAGGATCGCAGGGCAAAGCGTACCTCCATGCGGCGCAGCAGATACCAGCTGCTCACCCCCATCACGAACAGGGAGGCCGCCACGTAGCCCGCCGCCACCGTGTGGACGAACTTCACCTGAGCCACCGGGTTGAGCAGCACGGCGGCAATATCCACCAGCTCCATGCGCTGGGTCACCAGGTTGAACTCGGCGCCGACCGGGTTCTGCATCCAGCCGTTGCCGATCAGGATCCAGAGCGCGGAGAGGTTGGAGCCGAGCGCCACCAGCATGGTCACCAGCAGGTGCTGACCGCGGGAGAGCTTGTCCCAGCCGAAGAAGAAGAGACCCACCAGCGTCGATTCGAGGAAGAAGGCCATCAGCCCCTCGATGGCCAGCGGGGTACCGAAGATGTCCCCCACATACTGGGAGTAATAGGCCCAATTGGTGCCGAATTGGAACTCCAGGGTAATGCCTGTGGTCACCCCCATGACGAAGTTGATGCCAAACAGCTTGCCCCAGAAACGGGTGATGTCCTGATAGATCACCTTGCCGGTCATCACATAGGCCGACTCTGCGATCACCAGGATCCAGGACAGCCCCAGCGTAAGGGGCACAAACAGGAAGTGGAACATGGCCGTGGCGCCAAATTGCAGGCGCGACAAGCTGACCACGTCATCCGGATTGATCATGCGTCACTCTCTTTTGTTGTATTTGTCTTGCACGTTTTGTGCGAGACAAGTACACCACGGAGCATGACACCTATAACAGATGCAGTTATAGTCAATTACACCTATAACAGTTGTGTCATCCCATGTCCCTCTACCGCCAGCTGGCCGACCGTTTGCAACACCAGATAAATACCGGTATCTGGCAACCGGGAGAGCGCATCCCCTCCATTCGCCAGAGCTGCAAGACCCACGGTCTCAGCCCCATGACGGTGCTGCAGGCCTATCAGTTGCTGGAGAGCCAGGGGCGGATCCTCGCCCGCCCCCAGTCCGGCTACTACGTCAAAGCCGCCC
>NZ_CAWNYS010000413.1:0-5905 GCF_963878295.1 Aeromonas sp. HMWF014
GGGCGAGCCGCTGTCGTGGCAACCGCTGCTCGAAAGGGCATGTGTCGATGCTGAGCTGGGCGACGTGTCGCCGGATCCGCACTGGCCAGTGGGGGAGGCCGAGGCCCAGCGCCGTCTGCACGATTTTCTGGAACGGGCGGTGCTCGACTATGGGGAGACCCGGGACTTCCCGGCGCAGGCGGGCACCTCCACCCTCTCTCCTTATCTGGCCGCGGGCATCATAAGCCCGCGCCAGTGCGTAGGGGCGCTGCAGCAGCGGCTCGGTTACCGACCCCAATCCAAGGCGCAACCCGGTTTCGTCTGGCTCAACGAGCTTGTCTGGCGTGAGTTCTATCGCCACCTGCTGGTGCTGGTGCCGACCCTCTCCATGAATCTGCCGTTCAAACCCGAGACAGCGGCCTTGCCCTGGGGTTGGGATCCGGAAGCCTTGGCCGCCTGGTGCGAGGGGCGGACCGGCTATCCCATCGTCGATGCGGCCATGCGCTGCCTCAACGCCACCGGCTGGATGCACAACCGGCTGCGGATGATAGTGGCGAGCTTCCTGACCAAGGATCTGCACATCCACTGGCGGCTCGGGGAGGATTATTTCATGAGCCAGCTCATCGACGGGGATCTGGCGGCCAACAATGGCGGCTGGCAGTGGGCGGCGGGGACGGGTGCCGATGCGGCCCCCTACTTTCGGGTATTCAATCCCACCACTCAGGGGCAACGATTTGATCCACAAGGAGACTTTATTCGTACCTGGGTAACTGAACTTGCCGATATCCCTGTCGCCTATGTGCACCAGCCCCATGACTGGTTGCGACTCAAAGGAGGATGGGAATATCCTGCCCCTATGGTGGATCATGCCCTTGCCCGGGTAAAAGCCATCGAGATGTTTCGCCACCTGGAGAAATAGAATGAACGCGCCGCTGGCCCGCTTTATTGCCCTTTACCAGCAACTGGACAAGCAGCAGTTGCATCGCTTGCCGGAAGTTTATGCCGAGCAGGTGATCTTCATCGATCCGGCCCACCGTATCGAGGGGCTAACGGCGCTCACCGACTATTTTGCGGCCCTCTATCAGCGCCTCGCCGACTGTCGCTTCGAGATAACCAGCCAGCAGCAACAGGGTCGTGAGGCCTGGATAAGCTGGGTCATGATCCTCTCTCACCCAAGACTGGCTGCTGGTCAGCCGGTGCGGGTTGAGGGGGCCACCCACCTTGAGTTCGACGCCGCAGATAAGGTGTGTCTGCATCGCGACTACTTCGATCTCGGCGCCATGCTTTACGAGCAGTTGCCGCTGCTTGGGCCCGTGGTGCGTACCATCAAGGGGAGGCTGGGGACATGAGCAGATGTGTGTTGATCACAGGCGCCAGTTCCGGGCTGGGTCGCCAGCTGGCGCTCGATTATAGGCAGGCGGGCTGGCAGGTGTGGGGTTGCGGTCGTGATAGCGAGCGGTTGGCACAGTTGGCCCGGGACGGCATCACCCCCTTGCAGTTCGATGGCCGGGATGCGGCGGCCATGGCAGAGGTGGCTGCCAGCCTGCCGCCGCTGGATCTGTTGATCCTCAATGCCGGCAGCTGCGAATACATGGATGTGGCGGACGGCTTTGACGGCGAGCTGTTTGCCAGGGTGATCGAGACCAATCTCATCGCTACCGGCCACGCGCTTGCCGCTTTTCTGCCGCTGCTTGGCGAGGGGGCGCGGCTCGCCATCGTCAGTTCGTCGGTGAGCTGGTTGCCACTGCCACGAGCCGAGGCCTATGGCGCCTCCAAGGCGGCCCTCGACTATCTGGCCGATACCCTGCGTCTCGATCTCAAGGCCAGGGGCATAGCTGTGACCCTGATCCGCCCCGGCTTTGTACAGACCCCGCTCACTGCGAAAAATGATTTTCCCATGCCCTGTCTGGTGACGGTAGAGGAGGCCTCTCGCACCATCCTGACCGGACTGGCCGCTGGTCGTCATCAGATCCACTTTCCCCGCCGCTTCATCTGGTTGTTGCGCCTGCTTGGCGCCCTGCCGGTGGGACTCTGGCTGCGGCTTGGCAGCACGCTCGTTTCGAAAGGACGCCATTCATGAAGAAAAAGATTGCCATCGTCGGCTCAGGTATCTCCGGGCTTACCGCCGGTTTTCTGCTCCACAAGTGCCACGACATCACATTGTTTGAGGCGGCCCCCACCCTGGGTGGCCACACCGCCACCGTCGATGTCAGCCTGGCCGGTCGCAGCTATGCCATCGACACCGGTTTTATCGTGTTCAATGATCGCACCTACCCCCATTTCCTCACATTGCTGGAGCGGATTGGCGTGGCACGCCAGGACGCCGAGATGAGTTTTTCGGTGAAGAGCCCGGAGGGGCTCGAGTACAACGGTCACAATCTTGACACCCTGTTTGCCCAGCGCAGCAATCTGCTGAGCCCGCGTTTTTACCGCTTCGTCGCCGAGATCCTGCGTTTTAACCGGGAAGCGCGCGCCTGGCTGGCGGATAGTCAACGGCAACAAGAGAGCTCTGAGCTGACGCTCGGGGATTTCTTGCAGGTGGGGGATTTCAGTGACTACTTCGCCCGCCACTACATTCTGCCCATGGGGGCGGCCATCTGGTCATCCACCCTGGCGGACATGCGCGCCTTCCCCCTTGGCTTTTTCCTGCGTTTTTTTGCCAATCACGGCTTGCTCGATGTGGCGAACCGTCCCCAGTGGTACGTGATCCCGGGCGGCTCGCGGGAGTACATAGGCCCGCTCACGGCTGGCTGGCAGCCGCAGATCCGCCTCGCTTGCCCGGTACAGGGGATCCGGCGGCTGACCGAGGGGGTGCTGATCCAGAGCAGTTATGGCGAGGAGCAGTTTGACGAGGTGATCCTCGCCTGCCACAGCGATCAGGCGCTGGCCCTGCTTACCGATGCGAGCGAGCGGGAGCAGGCGATTCTCGGGGACATGGCCTATCAGGCCAACGATGTCTGGCTCCATACCGATGCCAGCTGTTTGCCCAATCGTCGCAAAGCCTGGGCCAGCTGGAACTATCAGCTGGACGGGGACGACGAGGCTCGGCCGCTGGTGAGCTACAACATGAACATATTGCAGGGGGTGAACTCGCCAGCGCCCTTCTGCGTCAGCCTCAATCCCAAGGGCAAGGTGGACGAGAGCAAGGTGCTGCGCCGCTTTGTTTATCACCATCCGGTGTTCAATCAGGCATCCATTCTGGCGCAGCAGGCGCGGTTGGAGATCTGTGGTCAGCAGCACACCCATTTCTGCGGCGCCTACTGGTACAACGGCTTTCACGAAGACGGGGTGCGCAGCGCGCTGGACGTCGCCAGACGCTTCGGGGCCGAGCTATGAGTACTGTCGCCATGGCTCAGACAGTCAGCGCCATCTGGCAAGGTTCGGTGCGCCATCGCCGCTTTGCACCCAGGGCGCACGCCTTTTCCTACAGCCTCTTCATGCTGGGGCTGGATCTGGACGAGCTGCCACAGCTTAATCAAGGGCGCTGGTTTGGGGTGGAGCGGGCAGGCTTGCTCTCTTTTCACCGCAATGACTATCTCAAAGGCAGCGAGGGAAGCCTCAAGCAAGCTGTGTGGGAGAAGGTGACCGAGCTTGGTGGGGCTGCAGAGCCGGACGGGCGCGTGCTACTGCTCGGCAATGTACGCTGTCTGGGGTTCTACTTCAGCCCGGTCAATTTCTACTTCTGCTACCGGCACGGGGATGCGCGTTACCTGCTGGCAGAGGTCTCCAACACCCCCTGGAACGAGCGCCACTACTACCTGCTGGATCTGGCGGCGCTGGCGCCCCACGACAAGGATTTTCACGTCTCTCCCTTTATGGGGTTGGCCATGCGCTACCACTGGCGTATTCGCCCACCGGAGCAGGAGACACTGATCCATATCGAAAGTCATCCCCAGTCTGGCGAGGCCAAGCTGTTTGACGCCACCCTGGCGCTGAGCCGCGAGCCGCTGTCGCGCAAGGGGTTGGTGGCGCTGCTCACCCGCTGGCCCTGGATGACCCTGAAGGTGCTGCTTGGTATCTACTGGCAGGCCTTGCGTCTTTTTATCAAACGAACACCTATCTTCAGCCATCCGGAGACGCGCTAATGGAGCAGATACAATCCACTTCCGCAGCCTCAATGTGCTATCCGGCGGCCAGCTCTATTCATGACTCAGATTCAATTCAAACGCTCTGTCACTTATTCTTCAGCCATCCGGAGACTCACTAATGGAACTGGTGCAATCAACAAGCTCTGCCTCTTTCATCGACAAAGGCGCAAGGCAACTACTGCTAGCCCTGCTGGGGCGCCTCGAGCAGGGTCAGTTGCTGCTGCGAGACGGCAGCGATCGTCATAGTTTCGGGGTGGCGGGCACTGACCTGCACGCCGAAGTGGTGGTAAAGGATCCGGCCTTCTATCGCCGCTTGTTGTTGGGGGGCAGCATAGCCGCTGGCGAGACCTGGGTGGAGGGGCTCTGGACCAGCCCGGATCCGGTGGCGCTGGTGCGGTTGCTGGCACGCAATATGACACTGCTCGATAGTCTGGAGCGGCGGCTTAGTTGGCTGAGTTTCCCCTTCAACAAGGCGCGCCACTGGCTCAATCGCAATACCCTGACAGGTTCACGATCCAACATCGCCGCCCACTACGATCTGGGTAATACCCTCTATCAGGGTTTTCTCGACAGCCATATGCAGTATTCGAGCGCCATCTATCCGGGGACCGAGTCCACTCTGGAGGAGGCACAAGAGGCCAAGCTGCGCACCATCTGCGAGCGCCTGGAGCTGAGGCCGGACGATCACCTGCTGGAGATAGGCACAGGCTGGGGCGGGCTGGCCATTTATGCGGCCCGTCACTATGGCTGTCGGGTGACCACGACGACCATCTCCCAGGCTCAGCATGACTACGCTCGCGAGTGGATCGAGCGGGAGGGACTCGGAGATCGGATTACCTTGCTGCTGGAGGATTATCGCAAACTGGAGGGGACCTTCGACAAGCTGGTCTCCATCGAGATGATAGAGGCGGTGGGTCACGCCTTCCTGCCCGATTACTTCCGCCAGTTGTCACGGCTGCTCAAACCCGGTGGCCGCCTGCTGATCCAGGCCATCACCATTGCCGATCAGCGCCACGCCCAATATCTGCGCAGTGTCGACTTCATCCAGCGTTACATCTTCCCGGGCGGCTGCCTGCCGAGTGTCTCCCAGATGGCGGGGCTGATTGCCCGCGAGACCGACATGCAGCTGGTGCGGCTGCACGATCACGGTCATCACTATGCCCGCACCCTGGCGCACTGGTGCGAGCGCTTTCTGGCGCTGGCACCCGAGCTGCCCAAGCTGGGTTATAGCCAGGATTTCATCCGGTTGTGGCACTTCTACTTTGCCTATTGCGAAGGAGGCTTCTGGGAGCGGGCCATCAGCCTGGTCCAGCTGGAAGCAGCCAAGCCGGGGCCCCTCGGCTGGTCGGGGGATCTGCCAGTGAGCAGTCACTGACTATGTGGCAGTGGGCTCATCTGCTAGGGTTCAACCTCTACTGGCTGCTGGCGGTGAAATGGCAGCAGCCGGGCCCGCTGCTGTTGATGCTGTTGCTCCACTTCCTCTTCTCCCCCAGCCGCAGACGCGATCTGCGGTTATTGCCGGTGGCCCTGGCTGGCTGTCTGCTCGATGGCCTGCTCTGGCAGCTCGGATTGTTTCAATTTTCGGTCGGTTTCCCCCTCTGGTTGGCACTGCTGTGGCTGGGATTTGCCTTGAGCCTCAGCCATGGGTTGCGCTGGTTGCGCCCCTTGCCCCGCTGGCAGCAGGGGCTGTTTGGCATTGCGGGTGGTGCTTCCTCCTATGTGGCGGGAGCGGCCATGGGCGCAGTACACTTACCTTGGGGCATCTGGATCAGCACAGCACTATTGGCGGTGATCTGGATGTGGTGGTTACCCGTACTCCTGTGGGGAACGGTCAAACT
>NZ_CAWNYS010000414.1:0-2162 GCF_963878295.1 Aeromonas sp. HMWF014
AAACTCCTCTCCGCCGTAACGAGCAGCGAGATCATCCTCGCGGCGCTGCACCTCGGCCAGCAATCCCGCCACTTGCTGCAGGCACTCATCACCCAGCTGATGACCATAGAGATCATTGAATTGCTTGAAGTAATCCACATCCACCAGCACCAGTGACAGGGGGGTGCGTGCGCGATGACAGCGGCGCCAGGCCCGCTCCAGGCTGTCATCCAGATGGGCGCGATTGGCGATGCCGGTCAGACCATCCAGCCGGGAGGTGAGCTTGAGATGCTCTGAGACCGCCTTCAGCTCGGCCACCAGATCGGCGTTGGAGAAGCGATGATAGAGGGAGGCGACCTGATCCCGCCGCAGACGGCGCAGCAGCGTCGGCAAGAAGACAAACAGATAGCCCGCCAGCATGCAGGAGACGATCCGCTCCTGCTCGTTGCCGACCCCCAGCTCGAACAGCATGGCGAGCCCGAGTGGCAAGACGGCGCCGTAGAGGGAACGGCGGCTGCCAAACAGCATGATGGCGCTGCCGGTGAGGATCAGACTGGAGAGCATCATCATGGCAGCGCGATAGGTGTCGGGCAGCTTGTCCATGTAGAGCAGCACGCCGAGCGCCCAGATGATGGAGGTGATGGTGACCCCGATGAAAAGCTCGCGCTCCAGCACCGGCAAGGGGATCTGCGCCAGCCTGGGCTGACGCCAACGCAGGTGCCAGCCGCGACAAAACAACAACAGGCTGACCAGTCCCAACCAGCCGAGCGCCTCGCCGACGGGCAGGTAATCGTTGAACAACAGGCTCCAGCCGAGCGCCAGCAGACCCAGACAAGGCAGGCTGAATGAGGCGTGAGTATAGAGCTGGGCCATGATGGCCTGCTTCACCTGACGTGTCACACTCTGAGTCAACTGTGTACTCCCTGTACAAAAGCCGCACAGTCTACCACTCCCCCTTCCGGACCAACAATCAAACGTCTGTTATTAAGCGGTTAGTCAACCGCGCTCCAGCTCGTCCAGGATCGGGCACTCGGGACTTTCATCCCCGTGGCAGCAGCATACCAGCCCCTCGAGGGAAGCCAGCATGGCCTGCAAGCCGGCGATGCGAGCCCGCAGATCGACGATCTTCTCCTGCGCCAGCTTCTTCACCTGGGCACTGGTTCTGTGCTCGTCCCGGTAGAGCGCCAGCAGCTCCTGGCACTCCTCCAGATTGAAGCCGGTCTCCCGCGCTCGCTTGACGAAGCGCAGCTCCCGCAGTGCCCCCTCGGTGTAGCTGC
This sequence comes from Aeromonas sp. HMWF014, assembly GCF_963878295.1. Classification (NCBI taxonomy): domain Bacteria; kingdom Pseudomonadati; phylum Pseudomonadota; class Gammaproteobacteria; order Aeromonadales; family Aeromonadaceae; genus Aeromonas; species Aeromonas sp. HMWF014. Next base: position 1,257 of record NZ_CAWNYS010000414.1, read on the forward strand.
GATAGCCGTTATCGCTGCGCACCGGCGCCGAGATGAGACCGATACTCTCGTAGTAACGGATGGTCTTGGCGGTCAGTCCCGTCGCCTTGGCTACCTTGCTGATATTCATGGATGACTCCTTAGCGGTTCGATTCAGTGCTGACATGGTGACCGGCATGGATGCCCGTCTTGGGCTGCCAGCGTTTCAGTAACAGGGAATTACTCAATACCGTGATGCTGCTCAGGGCCATGGCCGCCCCCGCCAGCTCGGGGCTGAGATACCCCAGTGCCGCCAGCGGAATGCCGATGATATTGAACACGAAGGCCCAAAACAGATTTTGCTGTATGGTGCGCCAGGTTGCTGCCGAGATGTCGATGGCATCAGCCACCAACCGCGGATCCGACCGCATGAGCGTGATGGAGGCCGTCTCCATCGCCACATCGGAGCCGGAGCCCATGGCGATGCCGACATCCGCCGCGGCCAGCGCGGGGGCATCGTTCACCCCATCCCCCACCATGGCCACCAGCCCATGGGTTTGCGCCCGCAGCGCCTCGACTTTTTCAACCTTGCCTGCGGGCAGCACGGAGTCAAACGCCCCGTCCAGCCCCAGCTTGGCAGCGATATGGGCCACGGGGGCTGGCGCATCGCCGCTCACCAGCCAGCTGGCGATGCCACGCTGGCGCAGGGTAGCGATGGCTTGCGCACTCTCGGGGCGCAGGGTATCGGCCAGTGCCGCGATACCGGCCACCACGCCGTCGATGGCGACCCAGACCCGGGTCGCGCCGTCGGCGGGCTGTTCATCCTGCTGCGGTTGATCAATGCCGAGCTGAGCCAGCAGGGATCCATTGCCGATGGCGACCCTGTGGCCTGCCACCTGACCGACAATACCCGCACCGACCCGCACCTCCACCGCCTCCGGCTGGGGC
>NZ_CAWNYS010000415.1:0-9856 GCF_963878295.1 Aeromonas sp. HMWF014
GTGAGGGGCCGCTCTTTTATCTGTTTGCGCTGGGGAAAACCGATAAACCGGGAGACTGGCCGCTGCGAGCCCAGCTACCCGCTGGCTCCCGCCAAGCTGACCTCATCTCTTTTCAGGCAAAAATGTGGGGGCAAGCGTTTCTCGCCACCCAGGTCATGGCGACGGGGCGCGGCTCTGGCTAGAATGGGGGCCCATGTTCAGACACAGATCCCGCACCATGACCCTCTCCGGATTTCAAGGCCTGGTATTTGACCTCGATGGCACCCTGGTGGACTCCATGCCACTGCACCTTGCCGCCTGGGAACACACTGCCCGGGAGTTTGGCTTTCACTTCGATGCCGACTGGTTCTATGAGCTAGGTGGCATGCCGAGCCGCAAAATCGCCCTGCTGGTTGCCGAGCAGCAGCAGATCGCCCTGGATCCGCTGGTGGTAACCCGTTGCAAGACGGATCACTACGTGGCCAACCTGCACAAGGTCACCGTCTTTCCGGCCATGCTGGCACTGGTACAGCGCTATTACGGCCTGCTTCCCATGGGAATAGGCACAGGTTCGCCCCGTATCAATGCTGAGGCCGTGCTGCGCAATACCGGGCTGGATCGTTACTTCCCCGTGGTGGTGACCGCTGACGATGTGACGCTGCACAAACCCCATCCCGATACGTTTCTGCTGGTTGCACATCGGCTGGGTATCGAACCTGCAGCTAGTCTGGTGTTCGAGGATACGGGAATTGGCGTACAAGCCGGTCAGGCTGCGGGCATGCAGACCTGCATGGTCAGGGATGGAAAACCAGTCGACTTGCAGTATTGAAGCGAGGGGAGCTGAAACAGGCGACGCCACTCAGAGCAAGAGTGGAGTCCATTCTCATACGGGACAGGCATGATAAATGAGAATGGACTCGGTCACCCTTTGACGCAGCAATGGCGTGGGAGTGACTCAGGCAAGCATATTACTGCTCGCTGCTACCGCCGCCCTGATTGTCATCGTAACGACCGGGGGCGCCATGGGGACGCGGCGCCATGGAGACGCGCGGCTTGCGGGCGCGCTGTATGCTGACCTGGGGGCGGCCGGAGTGCATGGCGATGGTGGAGATCTTGGCCTTGTAGACCAGCTGCTGGTTGCCATGGGCATCGGTCAACAGCACGCTGTACTGGTCGAAACCGCTGATGGTCCCCTCCAGCTTGATGCCGCTCACCAGGAAGATGGCGACCTGGCTGCGATTCTTGCGCAACCAGTTGAGGGCAGAATCTTGCCCGTTCCCGAGGGAGAAGGCTTGCTCGATCGTGGAGTAGCTTGGGGATTCAGTTGTCATAAATTATTGTCCCGCGGAAAAAAAGTGGCGTTTGATTGTGCTAAATGGTCACTGGCTTGTCAAAGTCATTCTCACTCCCATCCCGGATGGGGCAACGACAGGGCTGGTCGGCAGGGGGCTGCTGCGGTAATAATTGGCAGCTCAGGCCCAGTGGCGGGCCTCATGCTGGGGTTTTATCTTGCATCCGGTTTCCAACCAACACCTATCCACCTATACCCATGACGCGACCGCGTGCGAAGAGTGTGACCTGCTGGTGCCGGCCACCGCGCTGGCCGTCGGGGAGACGAGCAGCTGTCCGCGTTGCGGCCATACCCTGAGCCGTCATTTACCGGACCAGGAGCGCAGGCCCATTGCTTACGGCTTTGCGGCCATCATCATGTTCGTGCTCTCCAACTCCTTCACCTTTATGTCGTTCTCGGCCAAAGGGATAGGGCAGGAGATGACGTTTCTGCAGTGCATCACCACCCTGGTGGATCAGGGCTATCTGTTTTTGGGCGCAGTGCTGAGCCTGACCCTGATTGGTCTGCCACTGGTCTACGTTGGCTCTATCATGCTGGTGCTGTGGCGGATCGACAAGGACTTGCACAGCAATGCCCTGCGCTCCCTCGGTCGCCTGCTGTGCCGGATCAAGCCCTGGCTGATGGTGGATGTATTCCTGATCGGGGTGCTCATCTCGCTGGTCAAGCTGATGGGGATGGCAGACATCAAGATGGGGCTGTCGTTCTGGGCCTTTGTCGGCTACACGGTGTTGCTCATCAAGACGATCTCGTCACTGGACCGGATGTGGCTGTGGCAACGGCTGTTCGGCCCGACCGGGGCCCGAGAGCTGGATGCCGAGGCTACTGCCATGGCGTCCGGGCTGGTGGGTTGTCACATCTGCGGCGCCCTGAGCGAGGTGGGCGAACATAGTTGTCCGCGCTGCGGCGGCAAGCTGCACAGCCGCAAGCCGGGTGGTTTGAGCCGGACCTGGGCGCTGCTCTTGACCTCGGTGATCCTCTATGTGCCCGCCAACCTCTATCCCATTATGGATACGGTATTTCTCGGCGATGACAGCCCCTCTACCATCCTTGGCGGCGTGGTCTTGCTGTGGGCCTTGGGCTCCTATCCCATCGCCGCGGTGATCTTCATCGCCAGCGTGGTGGTGCCGCTGGTGAAAATCATGGCACTGTTGTGGCTTTGCTATATGGTACAGCGCGGCCACGGTGCCTCGCCCCTTGGCAAGCTCAAGCTCTATCGCATGACTGAATTCGTGGGACGCTGGTCAATGATCGACGTCTTCGTGGTGGCCATTCTGGCGGGCCTGATCCGGCTCGACAACCTGATGACCATATATCCGGGCCCTGCGGCCGTCGCATTTGCGGGTGTGGTGCTGATTACTATGGTGGCAGCCATGAGTTTCGATTCCCGCCTGATCTGGGATTTACAACAAGGAGAGCGCGAACGTGAGTGAGCGTAAGAAAAGGTGGAAACCCGGCTCTGATTTTCTGAGCTCGGCGGCCGCAATCTGGATGGTGCCGCTGCTGGCGCTGTTCATCGGCATCTGGATGTTGTTCCAGCACTGGTATTCGCAAGGTCCCAGCTTCACCCTGACAGTGGCCACCGCCGAAGGCATAGTGGCGGGCAAGACGGTGATCCGTTCCCGCGAGGTGGAAGTGGGCCGCATTGAGGCGGTGGAGCTCAGCGAGGATTACAGCCATGCGGTGCTGAAGGCTCGCCTGACCAATGCCGCCGCCGGCATGCTCAAGAAAGACAGCCAGTTCTGGGTGGTTAAGCCCAGGGTCGGCCGTGACGGGGTCTCGGGTCTTGGCACCCTGCTCTCCGGTGCCTATATCGAGCTGGCCCCGGGCAAGAAGGGCAGGCCGCTGGACGAGTACGCCATGCTGGACAAGCCACCGCTGGCATCTCAGGACGCCAAGGGGCTGCGGCTCTCCTTGAGTAGCCGGGATACCCGTGCACTCGGGGTGGGCTCGCCCATTAACTACCAGGGCTTCACCATAGGTCAGGTGGAAGAGGCGAGATTCCTGCCTGAAAAGAGCGAAATGCAGTACCAGATCTTCATCAACGCCCCCTATGACGTGCTGGTGAGCGGCAACTCCCGCTTCTGGATGACTCCGGGCTTCGAGGTCTCCATGAGCAGCGAGGGGATGAAGGTGAAGATGGATTCGCTCGAGAGCCTGCTCGACGGTGGCATCACCATGGGCCTGCCCCCCGGCTGGGCGCCTGGCGAGCCGGTCAAGCCGATGGATGAGTTTACCCTGTTCCAGGATCAGGCCAGCGTGCTGGCCGGTAGCCTGGATCAGTTCATCGACTATGTGTTCCTGTTCGAGGACAGCGTCGGCGGCTTGCATCCTGGCGCGGCGGTAGAGTATCGCGGCATTCGGGTCGGCACCGTCATCTCGGCCCCCTATCTCATTGACGAGAAAGGGGTACAGATGTTCCAGAACCGGCAGATCCCGGTACTGGCGCGCATCGAGGTGCAGCGTCTCTCTCATCGCTATGCCAACGCGGAGAAGGAGCAGTGGCGTGCCTTGTTCGGCAAGCAGTTCAAGGAAGGACTGCGGGCCACGCTCAAGACCTCCAGTCTGCTGACCGGGGGCAAGGTGGTGGATCTGAACTTCTATCCGGATGCACCCAAGTTCAAGCCCACCGAGCTGGCCGGTTATCAGGTGTTCCCGACCGTGCAGGCCGGGCTGGACCAGATTGAGCGCAAGGTGAACCAGATCCTCGACAAGTTCGTCGACATGGACACGGCCAAGACCTTGAACCAGGTCAACCATACCCTGGCCACCCTGGAGCAGACCCTCAAGAGCGTCAGCGCGGTGAGCGCCAATCTGGACAAGTTTACCGGCCAGAGTGCGACCCAGCAGTTGCCGGCGTCCCTGAACGACAGCCTGAAGCAGTTGCAGAGCACGCTGCAAGAGTACGATGCCAACTCCCAGACCAATCAGGATCTGCGTCAGTCGGTACAGTCGCTCAATCAGCTGATGCGTGAGTTGCAGCCACTGGTGCATTCGCTCAACGAGCAGCCGAGTTCGTTGATTTTCGATCGCCCCCGCCCCCGTGATCCTGAGCCCAAACGAGGCCAATGATGAAAAAACAGATGATGACCCTGGCCTTGCTGGGCCTGTTGGCGGGATGCAGCTCTGCGCCGACGACGCTGCACTACTACTCCCTCGATGCCGAGGCGCAGCAGCCGACCATAATGACGGCGCAACCGTTGCACCAGCTGGTGCTGAAGCCGGTCTCTCTGTCCGGCCAGCTGGACAGGATGAGCCTGGTCTATCAGCTGGAAGGCAAGGAGTTGCACTTCGCCGAGTACCATCGCTGGGCGGGTTCCCTCGATGCCCAGCTCGATCAGCTGACCCTGAACGGTCTCTCCAGCCGGCTGCCGGGTTGGGTGGTGCGTCAGGATGGTGCCCGCAAGGGGCCAGTGTTGACCATCTCGGTCGAGCGCTTCCAGGGGCGCCATGACGGGCGCGCCGTGCTCAGTGGCCGCTGGCGACTGCTGACGGAAGAGGGCACCGTCCTGCGTGACGTCCCCTTCCAGCAGGTGCGGGTGTTGCCAGAGGATGGCTACGGTTCCCTCGTCAGCGAGCTGGGACTGGGCTGGCAACAGCTGCTCGACCAGATTGCGGCAGAGGTGCGCAAGGGCGCCTGAGGCGGTCATGAATGAAAACGGGAGGCCAGAGGCCTCCCGTTTTTTTATCCAGACACCACAGACACGGCGCCAAGACCCTGGAAATGACGGCTGAACGTCAGATACCCCTTGTCATCAGTGGGCGAGGAACTCGTACTGGCTCTCGATGAAGGTGGCGGCACGTTCGCTCAGGGCGGCGTGTACGACCTTGGTCGGGTGTACATCATCAAAGAACATCTTGCCCTCACAGTTGAGGGGGCTGGCGCTGCGGCGAGCCATAGGGTTGGCTACGGCCTGTGCCAGCAGCGGGTTGCCAGCGATGGCGAGGCGATCCTGCAGGTTGAAGGCGGAGAGACGACTGTCGGTGCTGGCACTGAGCAAAGAAAAGGGTTTCCCCAAATAGTCTCCGCCATAGCAGGCATTCTCTGTGTCGCTCAGGCCGAAGTTTTGCGGGTCACTCAGCATTTCGGCGAACTGCTTGTCGATCTCGAACAGCTTCACCAGCCCGACGGGGGCCAGCTGGCGTGTCAGGTTCAACATTAGCTGATTGTGATAGGCGGAGATATGGCTGACCTTGTCGACCACCTTCTGGCTGCGTGCATTCGGGGTCTGACCCAGATCCGGCAGGTTGAAAAGCAATATCTGCTTGGCCCCGTTTAACACCATGCGGTTGGCTGCGTCGCTGATGGCATCGCGTACCCGCTTGGCATCTTGCTCCGTATTCCAGCCATAGGCCAGATAGTCGTTGGCACCGAACCAGAGGATCACCAGATCGTCTGGCTTGAAGCGGTCTTTTTCCAGGAACTGGGTGACCTCGTAGTCCAGGTTGTTGATGACCTGATACTTGGGGTTCCAGGAGATCTTGTTGTAAGCCACGGCGGTAGCACCGCCTTCCGCTTCGTTGGCTATGGTCAGACCCGGGAACTGCGTGGTCAACTGCTCCAGCCAGAGGGGCCCGTTGGAGAAGCGACCCTCATAGTAGGGGGGGCTGGAAGGGAGGAAACCGAGCATCTTGCGGTACATCTTGCCGGTATCGGAGAGGCTGTCGCCAAACATCACGATCCGGGAAAAGGCGGGACGGCTGTCGGCTGCCTGAACTGTCAGCGCGACCAGTCCCAATAAACACACAAACCATTTTTTCATCTTGTTGTTCTCATTGATTTGAAAGCAGGTGGTGCCTGCAGGCTTTTCCTCGATAGGCAAACGGGCTGGGAAGCTGTTTTGCCATTTTGTAAGGTATCCAGCCAAATTAAATTTCGCAGCAGGCAAGGCTGATTAAGTCGATTACGGTCACATCCCCTTCACCCAAATGGGGAGCCTTCACGTTTATTTCACGCCCCGACTTGCACACTGCTCCTGTACCCAATAACAGGAGCATGAAATGAACAAGGCGAGCGTAATCGGTCTGTTGACCCTGATGTCCATCTCTTCTTCCGCCATGGCGGCCTATACAGGTCCGCAGGAGCAGAACAAGGTTTCCGTCGCTCAGTTGAAGGATCTGGCCGATGACAGCTGGGCCACCCTGGAAGGCAAGCTGGTCAAGCATCTGGGCGGCGAGAACTACGTGTTCCGTGACGCCAGTGGCGAGGTGGAAGTCGAAGTGGATCAGGATGTGTGGCGTGGCACCGAAGTGGGTCCGGACGATCTGATCCGCATCCGTGGTGAAGTGGACCACAGCTGGAACAAGACAGAGGTAGAGGTGAAGAGTCTGGAGAAGGTCGGGGCCGCTCCGCAGAGCAAGGGCGGGTTTGTCGCCAAGTAAGGCCGGATAGCCGTACGCCAGATGCAACAAGGGCGCCTCCATGGAGGCGCCCATTTGCTGTTGGTCTGCTTAGCCGGTGCGGGGCAGCGTGCGCTTGAACCCCTTCTCGGCCTGATTGACCTTGTAGAGATAGCGTCTGGCTTCCGCCTTGGGATGCAGCTCGGTCAGGATCTGGTACACCGCCTCGGGGGAGAGCTGATTGATCATGCCGGGCGCCGCCTTGCGGTCGCTGGAGAAGGTGTTCAGCACCCCACCGGCGCCACCGTTGTAGGCCGAGATGACGGCATAGCGGCGGGAGAGCGGATCCTGGATATTCACCAGATAGACGGTCTGCAACAGGTGCAGGTAGGCGGTGCCCACGTCGATGTTGTAGGCCGGATTGAACAGATCTTCCCGGGTCGGCTGGCCGTTTTTGCCCTTGACCCGCACGTAGACGTCCCGCCCGGCGGTAGCCGGGATCACCTGCATCAGGCCATAAGCATTGGCATGGCTGACCGCATAGGGGTTGAAGCTGCTCTCTGTCTTGATCACCGCGTAGATGAGGCTTTCGGCGACCCCATACTTACGGGAGGCTTCCCGTATGATGCCGGCATACTTGTAACCCCGTTTGTCCTCGTGGTTGGCCACCATGGGGATGTCGACGAAGAAAATGGTGCGGATCCCCAGGGTACGCTTCTTCATCGCCGTGCTGAGCAGGTAATCGGCGTAACGCTCGGCACGCCAGTCGAAGCGGATCGGCTGGCCCTGGTTGTCCAGCACCTGACCATAGAGGAAGGGCTCGCCACCGGGCAGAATTTCACGGTCGGAGTACAGATCCACTTCAGCCGGATCATCCGGGGTCAGCAGGGTCTCTATGATGGCGCGGCGCAGGTGGGCACGAGGGTCAACCCCGGAGACGGTCTCCACCATGATGTGGCCGCTGGAGAAGTTAATGTGAGCCCGGCTCTTGTACTGATCCGTGTATTTGACGTAGTCAAATTTGCCCGCGAACAGCGCCTCACGCCCCCATATCTCGTTCACGTTATGGGAGAGCGCGCTGATCATGTGTTCGAAACCGCGAATGTCCTTGCCGTTGACGAGATCGTCATCCTCACTCCCGTTGGGCTTGGGGGGGGAGGATGAGCAGGCAGAGAGAAACAGCAGGGTGCAAAGCAGCCAAAAAATTCGGCCCATAGGATCCTCAAACTGGGCGGCAGAGCCGCCCGTCATTCATTGGCAGTGAACCTTAAGATGTACAGCCGTCGCTGGCTTGCAAATACAACCCATTGGTCCATAGGCCGGTCATTGGCTGTGAACTGAGAAATGTATAGCCGTCACTGGCTCGCAAGTACAACTTATCAGCTTATTGGCTGGGAGGGGTATAACCGTCTATGGCCACTTCACCTGCTTCAAACAGGTAGCTCACCATCTCTTTTTCCAGCAGCTGACGATGCTCGAGGTTCATCATGTTCAGCTTCTTTTCGTTGATCAGCATCACCTGTTTTTTCTGCCATTCGGTCCAGGCTTCCTTGCTAATGTTGTCAAAAATCCGCTTGCCGAGTTCACCGGGGTAGAGTTGGAAATCCAGGCCCGGGCCCTCTTTTTTCAGGCGTTGGCAAAATACAGTACGGCTCATGTTGACCTCTATGGTTGTAAGTCCGGGTAGGCGAGCAGGCGGGCCGTGGCGGCCGCCAGACCCACCTCTGCAGGATGGCGTAAGTTATACCAGAGTCGGTTATCCGCTTCCATGAGCTGGGGGGTCGGTGGCGCATCGATTTCAATCAGGAAAGGCTGAATATCGAGGTGGAAGTGGCTGAATGTATGCCGAAATCCGCTCATTTCCCGATAATCGTGGCCACTCAGCCCCAGCCGCTGCATCAGCCCCTTGATCTCAGACAGCGACTCCACCTGCGGGAAGCAGTAGAGCCCGCCCCAGATCCCCTGTGGCGGCCGCTTCTCCAGCAACAGCTCATCGCCGTGACGAATGAGCAGCATGATGCCGGTGCGGGCCGGAATGCTCTTCTTGGGCTTGCTGTTGGGGTAGGCGGTGGGCTTGCCCTGCGACAGCCCCTGGCAATCGGCCTGCACCGGACAGCGCTCGCAGGCGGGTTTGCTGCGGGTGCAGACGGTGGCGCCCATGTCCATCATGGCCTGGTTGTAGTGGGCCACACCGAGCTTGGGCGTGAGGCGGATGGCAAGCTCCCACAGATCGTTCTCCACCTGTTTCTGACCGGGCCAGCCCGGCAGTGCCAGCCAGCGGGTGAGTACCCGCTTCACGTTGCCGTCCAGAATGGCGTGGGGCTGGCCAAGCGACAGGGAGAGCACGGCGCCCGCGGTGGAGCGGCCTATGCCGGGCAGGGCCATGACCTCTTCCAGCCGCTCCGGGAACAGGCCACCGTGCAGCTCGCAGATCTGCTGGGCCGCCTTGTGCAGGTTGCGGGCGCGGGCGTAATAGCCGAGCCCGGTCCAGTGGTGCAGCACCTCATCGATGGGAGCATGGGCCAGGGCCTGCACGTCGGGGAAGCGAGTCATGAAGCGTTGATAATACGGGATCACGGTGGCGACCTGGGTCTGCTGCAGCATGATCTCGGAGACCCAGACCCGATAGGGCGTCTTGTTCTGTTGCCAGGGCAGGGTCTTGCGGCCGTGGATCTGGTACCAGTCCAGGATCCTGGTGGCGAAGGTGGTGTTGTTTGAATTGCTCACATGGATCTCATGTTATTGATTAAAAAGGGGAGCTCTCAGGCTCCCTCTTGAAATGGACGCCAGATCAGCGGGGCTGAGCTGGCTTGGTGGTCGTGATGGACTCAGCCGCGCCAATCCTGCAGCGCCTTGAGGCTGACGTTCTGGCCCGCCACCTGCAGGATAATGTAATCCTGGGCGATGGCGATCAGGGTCACTCCTGGGGCAACCTCGCTGCCCTCATGAAACTCACGTCCGTTCAGCATCACGGCCCGCTTGGCCGGGTTGGAGGAGAAGACGTGGGAGCCGTAGGCCAGGGGCGGCACCCGCTGCTTCAGTTCCAGCGGCAGGGCGCTGATTGGCATGGTTTGAGACTCGTTTTGGGCCTGAGGTGCCGTCTCATCCATCAGCGGCGTGTTATTAAGTGCATTCATGATGCGCTCGGCCAGCCCCTGGCTGCCATTGGCGGCAGGGGCGCTGTTGTCG
>NZ_CAWNYS010000416.1:0-1220 GCF_963878295.1 Aeromonas sp. HMWF014
CCAAAACGCCCCCTGTTACTGTGGATGGTTTATGAATATGAAAATTTAAGTGATTTGATACGAAATTTAGGTCATGAGATTTTTTTTTAACTGTTCACTGTTAATATGCTTTAAGAAAAATGGTTAGAGACTCTGTAATATCATCCCTCTCTACGTTCAGGATGTATAAAATGCCTGGCTGTGCAGGGCGCAAGCGCCCGCCGCCAGATAAAGACTACCCATAAAATGCCTGACCTTGCAGGCCAGCAAAAAACGCTGGCCGCCGGTCAGAATATAACCCATCTTCGTGGGGACACGTCCCCACACCCCTCCCCTAACACACCAGCTTGCCACTGTCATGCCCCATAAAGGGGCCGATCAACCTCAGTGGAACGTCAGGCGACACGGGCCTTAAAAACGGTTTTGCAGGGAGGGGGGTAGGCTGGCACCTTGGATATCAGTGTAATACCTCACATATCGCGCACAGCCGTATCGCAAGGCTTTAATAATAGCTAGATAGGCTCTATGATGTAGCTCGTTTATATTGCCTCATAGAGGCGCTATTAATAGCGCTCTCGATATGTTTATTTTCGTATTCATCCATGACCATAACCAGGAGTGTTGCCGGTGAATGATTTTCTAAAAGTGTTATTGAATATCCGCAGCCTTCGTGCAGCTGTCCGCGATCTGCCGTTCGACCAGTTGCAGGAAATAAAAGAGAAGTTTGATACAGTCGTCCAAGAACAGCTAAAAGCTGCCGAAGCGGTTCAAGCCGCCAAGCTGGAGCATGAGAAGAAACTGGCGGAGTTCAGAGAGCTGCTGGCAGCAGAAGGGATCTCTGCAGAGGATCTGTTAGGTGGCGCGGCGGTAGGGACGGCATCTGCCGCGAGTCGTACCAAACGGGCTCCCCGTCCGGCAAAATATGCGTACATCGTGGATGGTGAGGAGCGTACCTGGACAGGTCAGGGTCGTATGCCAGCCCAGATCGCAGCCGCCGTTGAAAATGGCAAGTCGCTCGAGGACTTCCTGATCGCTCCCGCGACTGCCTGATCTCCCAGGTCGGCAGCAGGGGGAACGTGGCCAGGGGCGGCGGCCATTCCGCCCCTCGGTCGAGGTCGAACTGATGACCTCGCCTCGCTGGCGGTGCCGATCCTCAATCCCGCATCCCCGACATATCGACTTCCACGCGGCGAAAGCCGATATTCTTCGCGGTTTGCACCGCCGCATCGATGGTCTTGAAC
>NZ_CAWNYS010000416.1:1230-2416 GCF_963878295.1 Aeromonas sp. HMWF014
ATGAGTTCGGTACCGGACTGGCGGCCAAACTTCACCAGGTGCAGATGGTAGCCGGTTCCCATCGGCGCACAGGCGACTAGGGCCTTTGAAAAGCCCCCTTGCTCAAATACCCACTTCGCTTGCAGCTCTTTCATCGCGTATCCCTCCGTTGGTGATAGAGACAGTACGCCGGCAAACAATCAAATTCAATATTTGATTTTTCAAAAATGAATTTTGATATTGTGGGAGGATGAAAAAGGCCGCTACGGGAGCGGCAAAGAGCACGGCGTCGCATGTGCTGCAACGCACTGCCATTGTCTCGCAAGTCGGGACTCATGTCATGCCTGACGCCCCGGCTTATCGGGCCGGGGACTGTTTCATTCAAGGATTTAAAAATGAGAGAGGATCCTGGCGCGGTGGACAACTGCCGTACCGCAGGCCGTCCAGCAGGGGCTTGTCCCCTGTGGGCGGGGCAGTTGCCCACGGTGCGGGGTTAGCCGTGGCAACCGGCCATGATCGGCCCGACCGGATAGTCATTTTGTCGATGGACTTGCAGTTGCAGGTAACTCCCCAGATCGGGCACTCCAGCCTGACGCAGGGCGCTGGCCACCGTCATCGAGCGGCGGTCTGCCCTGGGCAGCAGCAGCACCCGTCCCTCGTTGTGGGGGCGAGGCAGGTCACCGGCGTACCAGGTGGCCTGCAGTGCCCGCATCGACTCAAACAGCTCGTCCCAGATCAGCGGATCGCGGGTGATGGCGAACAGCTCATACTCCTCAGTGAGGGCGTTGACGGCGGCAGGGTTGAGCAGGTAGCCCTTGAGCATCCCTGTGAGCTCGACCGGCTGGCGGGCGACACCGGCCAGGTAGCGGGCGGTCGCAAAATGATGGCTGCCGCCGCTGTTGATGAGGCAGATCCGGCCATCCCAGCCGTGGAAGAGAAAAGAGTCGCCGCGCCCCGGCTGCATGATCCTGACTTCGCCATGGGCCAGGTTGCGGGCAATGTTGTCGGGGCTCGGGTCATCAAGGTGGCCACGGCAACGGGCCTCGGCAAAGCCATCCAGATCGGTAAAGTCCTCGAGCGGGCTCTTGGAGGCGGAGAGCACCTGCACCTGGCGAATGTCACACGCCCAGTCTTCAAATTGTGCCTGTTCGCAGAGGGTGGCCAGGGCACCGACCAGGATGGCATGCCCCTGGTATTGGCCGTTGAC
>NZ_CAWNYS010000417.1:0-2265 GCF_963878295.1 Aeromonas sp. HMWF014
GCCCACATCTGGCGAGAAGCCGTTACCGTAGCTGCCCTCGAAGAAGATGTCGAAGGCGTAATACTTGAATTCGGCCAGCAGGCTGTGGTGCTGGAAGTAGGCAAGCAAGGGGGCGCCTATCAGCGCCAGTCCCAGCAGGCTGGAGAAGAGCAGGGCGAAGGCGCAGCGCCACTGTTCGCGCAGGCACCAGTGGCAGAACAGCACCAGATACCAAGCGCCCCAGAAGGCGCCGTTGTTGGTGCGCATCCAGGCTACGATGGCAAAGGTCAGCGCCGCCACCAGGGCCGGCCCCCAGCTGAAGCGCTTGTCCAGCAGCATGGTGATGAAGGCCCATTGGGCGAGGAGGGCCAGATGGAAGGTCCAGTCCTCGGTCATGTTGCCGTAGTAATAACGGGTGCTGTAGAGCGCCAGCACCGCCAGTATGCTACCGAGGCGTGCGCGCAGGGAGAGGCCGAGCTGGCCGAATGCTTGCCAGCTGGCCAGCAGACCGAGCCAGCAGAGCGCCCACTCCAGCAGCCAGATCCCGAAGAAGCCACCCAGGTGGTAACCGAGTGCATTGAGGGCGAAGATCATGGGGCCCTTGATGTCGACCATGTCCCGGTAGAGCACGCCCCCCTCACTCCACATCTTGCCCATCACAGCGAACAATGAAGCATCGAAGCCGGGGGCCATGCCATGAAACAGCGGGTTGCGCAGGCAAAACAGCAAGGCCAGCAGGCCAGTGAGCAGGATCACCAGCGGCCTAAGGCCCGGATTGACACGAGGAGGGGTAAAGCGGATGACATGATTCATGGGTGACCTGTTCCAGCTGGGAAGTCTCGAAAGCGGGCCTATCTTGCCGAGCCTGACTGCGCTATGCAATGGGCGTGGCAGATGTGCTTGAAATAATTTGCAAAAGTGCCGCCTTCTGGCAAGAAAGCGGCACTTTTTATGACAAACGTGGCAGAAGTGGTGTTCTGAGTCCCACTGGGTTCACGACATGGCGCCAGGGCCCTGATACACCAGCAGCGGCGGCATGACACTCAGCTCGGGCAGATAGCGGGCCCAGCGGATGAAGGCATCCGCCAGCGTGATGCCGAGCTCCTGATTGTGCTGGGTCAGGGTACGGGCCAGCGCCGTGTAGCCCTCCTTGCCGGAGGCGGTATAGGCGCTTGATACCCCCCGGTAGATAGCATCGGCCTCGACCGGCTGCCACTGACCCGGGCTCGCCTCCCACTCCAGCCGGGTGATCCTGGCCCCTTTGGGCTTGTCTGCCTGGTAGCTGAAACGGACGCCGGCAGTATAAGGGAAGCTGCCGCTGCCGTTACCTGTCACGCCGTTGTTGGTGGCGTTGTCGATGGCCCCCTCCAGCGCCTCGGCCAGTTCATGGCCGTGCACCCGATAGAGGGTGAGCGGAATGGCAAAGGGCAGCAGGCGACCGGCGATATCCGCCTCGCTGAGCGGCCCGGGTTCGAGGGCGCAGCGCACGCCCCCTGCGTTGTGCAGGGCGAAATCCACCTGACCGACCTGCTCACGGGCACCGGTCAGCATGGCGTGGGCCACCAAGGGGGCAACTTGGCTGCCGGCTGGCAGGTTGGCGTCGGGCAGGCGCTGATGGTGCAGTGGCCCGGCGAGCCGGGTCACAATGCGCTGGGTCATGGTTTCGAGCTCGGGCCGGTAGCGCTTGGCCAGATGCGCCTCAAGTTCAGGCGCCGGCTTGCAGAAGTGCAGACCGGCCGGCGGCACAGAGTCAAACGGCCAGGGTTGCCAGGGCAGCCACTCCAGCTGGCCCTGGCTGCGCCGCACTCGGCCGCGCGCGTCAAATTCCAGCTCGCACACCCCGAGGCAGAGCGCGCTGTGGGCCGCATGCAGTATGGCGACGTCGTTCACCATCAGCGGATAGCTGCCGTCGCTCTCGAGCCCGAGCGGAGCCAGATCCCCCAGCTGACTGTGAGTGTGGCCGCCGATGATGAGGCTGAACTCGGGAAAGCGAGCAGCCAGGCGCTTGTCCTGCTCAAGCCCCAGATGGCTCAGCAAGATGATGTGGTGAATGCCTTCGGCCTTGATGTCGCTGATCGCGGCGACCAGCGTCTCCTCGATGCCGTGAAAATGGGTATAGGCATCCGGATTGGCGATGGCGGCCATCTGCGGCAGTGTGATGCCGAGCAGGGCGAAGGGCACTCCGTCTATGATGCGTTTGTGCCAGGGGCGCCTGGCGTCATGGAGCATGGGCAGGCCCCTCAGTCGCAACGGGGTATCGGCCGGTTCCTGACTGCTGTCCAGGTT
>NZ_CAWNYS010000418.1:0-1317 GCF_963878295.1 Aeromonas sp. HMWF014
CGGCTGTCCAGCCCAGCGACCCCTTCTCCTGTGCCCGCGCCAGATTGGTAACCGCCATGGCGATCAACTGATAGAGATCCACACCCTGTACCCCGCAAGCCATCACGTCCGCGATATCCTGGCGCCACACCGCATCATCCTGTCCCGGCAGGCCAAAGATGAGATCCGCCACTATCACAGCGGCCTCATCCCGGGTCAGCTCGGCCAGACGGGCCAGCAGAGTCTGCCTGTCATCCAAGCGGGCCGCCTGTTGGCGCACCCGGGTGTCAAAGCTCTGCACCCCGAACGAGAAACGGTTGAAGCCACCCGCCAGCGCGGCCTGCCACTTGGCATCATCAAAGCCATTGAGGCGCCCCTCCAGGGTCACCTCGGCATCTGCGGTCAGCGGAAAACCCTGGATAGCCCTGGCCAATCGCGCCAGATCCTCGACCGCCATGTCAGTCGGTGTGCCGCCCCCCACATAGACGGCAGAGCAGGGCTGGCTCTGCCCAAAGGGGGTATCCGCCGCCTGCTTCAGGCTGTCGCACAGAGCCGCCATGTAACGGCTCATCCGCGCCGGATTGGCGCCATTTTCGAAGAAATTGCAAAAGCTGCAGCGCTTGCGGCAAAACGGAATATGGATGTAGAGCGCCCGCTCCCCCGCCTCGCTCTCTTGCTGCCACCAGGCTTGCCAGCCGGTAGGGTCGAGGGTGAAGGGGCGAATGCCACCCCGACTGGCATGGGCCGAGGTTTTGGCACCGAAGGCAAATTTGAGGGGATCCGGCGTGTCGAGTCCGGTCATGGTCGGGGTCAGGTGTAATGTCATCACTGGCTGGGTTACCACATGGAAATAATGCAAATGATAACCACTATCAATTAATGCCGAATTTGTGCTGGATCAAACCACACTCAGACAACCCAGCTTTGCTACCCATCCTTAACCTCCATCATGGATCCAGTTAACAGATAATTTACTCAAGATGGGGTAGTGTGTGCCGATAGAGAACCATCTCCCCCGCCCTGACGAGCGAGCGTGAGGAGAGTCGCCCGGCATTGACGCTCGCCCACCTGCGCATGGACCCTGCAAACGATGCAAAATCTGTCATTAAACTGGAAAATATTCCTCCCCCTCACCCTGGTAATTGGCTGTACCTTCGCCCTCAGCTTCGAACTCTCTGCCTGGCTGCAACGGGATCTCGCCATCCGGCTGGCCGGTGAAAAGGTCAAGAGCGCCGCCAACACCTACATGGATCAGCTCAACGTCATGATGATGACGGGCGCCATCGCCAACCGACAAATCGTGCAGACCAAGCTCAAGAGCGAGGCGGGGATCGTCGA
>NZ_CAWNYS010000418.1:1361-4314 GCF_963878295.1 Aeromonas sp. HMWF014
GGACCCGGTCACCCGGATCAGCAGGCAGAGGATAGCTGGGACCAGCGCGCCATCGCGCAAGGGGAGACCATACTCGAGCAGCAGGGCAACCGGCTCACCCTCGTCAAGCCCTTCAAGGCGTACAAAGAGTACCGCGGCACCCAGTGCACCACCTGCCATCAGGTGCCGGAAGGCACCGTCATGGGGGCGGTGCGGATCAGTTACGACCTCAGCCACACGTTCGGCGAAATTCGCCACAACAACCTGATCCTGAGCGGCAGCCTGGTGGCGGTGTTCGGGCTCGGTTTTGGCCTGCTTGGCTGGGTGCTGCAGCGCTACATCAAGCGACCGGTGCGCCACCTGCAACTGACCATGACTCGCATGGCCAAGGAGCGGGATCTCTCCCTCCCCCTGCTCAACCCGAGCCGGGATGAGCTGGGCCAGATGACCCGCGCCGTCAGCGACATGGTGCAGGGGTTTCGCCACAGCTTGCAGGAGGTGGAGCACGCGACCCAGCAGCTCTATCAGGAGTCAAACCAGATCAGGCAGGTCGCGACCCAGACCGAAGGCTCGGCCCGCCAGCAGGAGCACATGACCACCCAGGTCGCCGCCGCCGTCAGCGAATTGGCCGCCAGCTCCCACGAGGTGCGCGAGCACGCCCGTCACAGTGCCGAGCTCTCCGCCCTCACCAACCAGGATGCGGCCAACACCAGTCGCCTCGCCCAGCACTCCATCACTGACATGGGCGAGATGTCCGCCGAGATTGCGCGGGTCGATCGGGTGATCCAGCAGCTCGACAATCGCTGCCTGGCCGTCGATGGCGTGCTGGAAGTGATCAAGGGGATTGCGGATCAGACCAACCTGCTGGCCCTCAACGCCGCCATAGAGGCGGCACGCGCCGGCGAGCAGGGTCGCGGTTTTGCGGTGGTGGCCGACGAGGTACGCGCCCTCTCCAGCCGCAGCCGCGCCGCCAGCGAGCAGATCTCCCAGATGATCGCGGCACTGCAGAAAGAGGCCCAGAGCGCCGTTGCGGTGATCGGGGATGCAAAATCCAAGGCGGACCAGAGCATCCACAAGACCGAGGAAACCCTGGCCGCCATGCAAAACATCATAGGTCGCATCGCCAGCATCAACGATCTCAACGCCCAGATGGCGCAATCTGCCGAGGAGCAGGACAGGGTCTGCAGCGAGGTGGACAGCTCGGTGAGCGACATTCGCAACACCTCCAACGACACCCTGGGTCAGGCGCACGCCGCCAACCTCGCCAGCATCCAGCTGGTGGAGCAGTGCCAGAAGCTGGAACAGTTGCTCAAGACCTACCGCTGGTAAGGCGTCACGCCGCTCAACAAAAAGCGCGACACTGGGTCGTAATGCCAGTCAGTTAAGCCTGACTGGCATTGTTTTTATTGGCCTTTTTCACACTGTACTGCGGTGGTCTTGGCTTCACGCCGCGGGGGTAAGGTCGCTCTCTTCTGGTCGTGACGTCCTCTTCGCCGAGCAGAGTAGTGATGAGCGAGGGGGAATGAGGTGGAAGAGCGACCCAAGCTGGGTAGCCTGGCTGGCGTGAAGAAAGTCGTGAGCCTGTGTGATACGCATAAAAAATCCGAAACCAATTAACACGTTTCGGATTTTCACACCTCAGCAGGAGCGTTCAATGGACCCTTCACTTATCGGCATTGCGCCCTTGGCTCACCTTTTCTCATGCTGATCTCTCACCCATACAATATGTGGATCAGGGTGCCGTCTTGCTGGCGTTCATCCTGGCTTTCACCATGCCAATCACCATGGGCAGCAGCGAGATGCCGATGATGCCGAAGATCAACAGGGTAAAGTTCTGACGTACCACAGGCAGATTGCCAAAGAAGTGGCCGGCGTAGACAAACGAGAGCACCCACAGCAGGCCGCCCACCAGGTTGAACACCAGGAAGCGTGGATAGGTCATGGCGCCCATGCCCGCCACGAAGGGAGCAAAGGTACGCACGATCGGCAAGAAGCGGGTGATGATGATGGTCTTGCCGCCATGCTTGGCATAGAAGGCGTGGGTCTTGTCCAGATAGTCGCGACGGAAGATCTTGGAATCGGGATTGCGGAACAGCTGCTCCCCGAAGAAGTGACCTATGGTGTAGTTAACCACGTTGCCCAGCACGGCGGCGATGATCAGCACGGCGGCCAGGGTGTGCACGTCCAGCACGCTGCCGACGGTGAGCGCACCGGCAGCGAACAGCAGGGAGTCACCCGGCAGGAAGGGGGTGACGACCAGCCCTGTCTCGCAGAAGATGATCAAAAACAGAATGGCGTAAACCCAGATGCCATAGTTTTCAAACAGCTCTTTCAAATGCACATCAACATGCAGAATAAAATCAATCGCAAACAGGATCAGATCCATTTTCTCATACCCATAAAGTGAACGGCGTGGAGTCTACGCCAATGCATTCCGAGCCACAATCTTCCCACAATCCTCTTTTTATCCCGGTTAGACGCAACCCGTACGACGCTATCTTCGTCATGACAATACCATCAAAGAGGAAATGCATCTTCTCGACACCAGCCAGGCCAACCGTGGTTCAGTCACGCTCATCCAGTGCCGCGCTAACGCGCGCTGGCAGGCATTTCTCCCAGCCCCATAGCAGCACCAGCAGCAGCGTCACATCATCGAGCCAACCGAACAGGGGCACCACATCGGGGATGAGATCCACCGGGCTGATGCCATAAAGCAAGATGAGGATCACCAGCCCCCTGGCCCACCAGGGCGTGGCCGGGTGGCGAAAGCCCAGATAGAGGCGACGCACACGCCGCCAGATGAGCCAGCGCTTGCCCATTAACTTTCGATCAACTCGTGGCGCAGCCGCTGGATCTGGTCTCGCAGCGCGGCCGCCTGTTCGAACTCCAGATCCCGCGCATGCTGGAACATCTGTTCTTCCATCCGCTTGATCTCTTTGGCGATCTCGCTGGCAGAACGGGCATGGTATTCCCC
>NZ_CAWNYS010000419.1:0-1645 GCF_963878295.1 Aeromonas sp. HMWF014
GGGGTGCGTCAGTCCAAGATCCTCAAGGCCGAAGGCGAGAAGCAGTCCCAGATCCTCAAGGCTGAGGGTGAGCGTCAGGCCGCCTTCCTCGCCGCCGAAGCGCGGGAGCGGGCCGCCGAGGCGGAAGCCAAGGCAACCCATATGGTTTCCCAGGCCATCGCCGAGGGGGATATGCAGGCCATCAACTACTTCGTTGCCCAGAAATACACGGAAGCGCTGGCCCGCATCGGTGAAGGCCCCAACAGCAAGATCATCATGATGCCGCTCGAAGCAGGCAGCCTGATTGGCTCGGTAGCTGGCATGGCCGAGCTGTTCAGGGACGGCAAGAGTAGCAAGTCATGACAGCCCTGCTCGCGGAGCTGACCCACTGGCACTGGCTGGGACTCGGTTTCGTGCTGCTGGCCATCGAAGTGCTGAGCTCGGTGGGTTTCCTGCTCTGGACCGGCATAGCCGCGGTGGAAGTCGGCTTGATCCTGCTGCTCTGGCCCTTCGGCTGGCAAGCGCAGCTGATGCTGTTTGCGGTGCAATCCCTGCTCACCACCTGGGTCTGGTGGCGCTGGCAGCACCGGCTGGACAGCTCGGGTCAGGATGCCGCCAGCCCCATCAATAAGCGGATGCAGAGCTATCTGGGCCGTGAGTTGACCCTGCTGGATGATGTGGTGCAGGGAACAAGCCGGGTGCGTCTGGATGACACCGTCTGGACGGTGCGCAGCGAGGTGCCGCTCACCGCGGGCAGTCGGGTCAAGGTGGTGGGGGCGGATTCCCACATCCTGTTGGTGGAACAATTGCCCTGACTCGGGCCAACCATCACCACTTGATGACACAACAAAGGGCTCCGCGGAGCCCTTTTTCATGGGGTGGCACAGGCCAAAGACTAGAAAGCGTCAGCGTCGAGGGCGGTGCGCAGCAGATCCTTCCAGCTGATGATGCCGACCAGAGCGCCATTTTCCAGCACTGGCAGGCAGGAGACATTCTTCTCCAGCATGATTTTCACACCGTCGCGCACCGGCAGATGGGGGGCGATGGTGACGGGATGGCGACTCATGATCTGGTGGGCACGCCGATTGAGGGTCTCGGTATCGCGGCTCATTTCGGCCTCGGAATCGAGATAGGGACTGATGGCACGGAACAGATCCCGGTCCGAGATGACCCCTACCAGCTCCTCCTCTTCCAGCACCAGCAGGTGACGAAAGTGGGCCTGCTCGAAGATATCCTTGATGACAGTGAGTCTGTCATCCATGGAAACGGTAGCGACCCGGGTCGTCATTATGTCTCTGATAAGCATGCTAACCTCCCCAACCCTGACTGATTTCTCTGTTATGGCATGTTTTTGCCCCCCCAGCCAGTGGGAGCCCCCCACCTCAAGTGCAAATCTGCGCCATTTCACGTAAGATCCGCGCCAGTTTTTCTCCTCCATTTGAGCAAGCAGACCCCATCCATGATAGTTGCCAGTCAAATCGAACTGATCCGCGGCGGCCGCAAGCTGCTGGACAACGCCTCCGCCACCATACACCCGGGCCACAAGGTGGGCCTGGTGGGTAAAAACGGCTGTGGCAAGTCCACCTTTTTTGCACTGGTACGGGGCGAGCTGGCCATCGACAGCGGCAGCTTCAGCCTGCCCGCCGGCTGGCAGATCGCCGGCGTC
>NZ_CAWNYS010000420.1:0-1029 GCF_963878295.1 Aeromonas sp. HMWF014
GCTTCTGCCAACGAGGATTGACTCATGCAGCGTCGCGATTTTCTCAAACTCTCCACCGCGCTCGGCGCCGCCAGCGCCTTGCCCTGGTGGGGCCGGGCCTTCGCCGCCGAGCGGCCCGCCCTGCCCATTCCCGCCGTACTCGAACCGGATGAAAGCGGGGTGATCCAGCTGATCGCCCAGCCTGGTCAGATGCACTGGCGGCGTCAGCCAACCCACAGCTGGGGCTATAACGGCAACCTGCTCGGCCCCACGCTGCGAGCCCGGCAGGGGCAGGCGGTACGGATCTGCGTCAGCAACCGGCTGGCCGAGACCAGCACGGTACACTGGCACGGGCTGGAGGTGCCGGGCACCGCAGATGGCGGCCCCCAGGCCAGTATTCCCCCCGGCAAGCAGTGGCGAGCGGCATTTCGCATCGAGCAACCCGCCGCCACCTGCTGGTATCACCCCCATACCCACGGCCAGACCGGTCATCAGGTGGCCATGGGGCTGGCGGGGCTCTTCATTCTCGACGATGAGGAGAGCCTGCGACTGCCGCTGCCGCAGCGCTGGGGGCTGGACGACATACCGCTGGTGTTGCAGGACAAGCGGCTGGACGGCCAGGATCAGCTGGATTACCAGCTGGACGTGTTGAGTGCGGCGGTCGGCTGGTTTGGTGATCTCATGCTGACCAATGGCGTCGAGTATCCGAGCCATGCCGCCCCCCGTGGCTGGCTGAGGTTGCGGCTGCTCAACGGCTGCAATGCCCGCTCCCTCACGCTGGCGGCCAGCGATGGGCGAGCACTCTATGTGATCGGCAGCGATGGCGGTCTGCTGGTGGAGCCTGTGGTGCTAAGCGAGCTGGCGTTGCTGCCGGGGGAGCGGTTCGAGGTGATGGTGGATGCCCGCAACGGCAAGCCGTTCGATCTGATCTCCCTGCCGGTGCGCCAGATGGGGATGACGCTGGCACCGTTCGATGCCGCCTTGCCAGTGCTGCGGATCCAGCCCTCTCTCATCGAGGGCAAGGGGCGGCTGCCGGACACTCTGGCCCGC
>NZ_CAWNYS010000420.1:1039-18696 GCF_963878295.1 Aeromonas sp. HMWF014
ATGAGCCGCTATGGTCACGCTGCCATGGCGGGCATGAGCATGGATCATGGCAGTGCCGAGGCGGGCATGGCGATGGGGGCGATGAAGGGAGCGCAAGACGACGCCGGTGGTATGGCGGGGATGGACCATGGTGACATGGTCATGCCAGCGGGGGAGATGCAGCACGGCACCATGGCTGGGATGCAAGGCACCATGGCCGGGATGCAGGGTGGCAAGGGCCGTACCAAGCCGCTGGATCTGCACAGCGGCAACCGGATCAACGGTCAGCCCTTTGCCATGAATGACCCGCAGTTTGCGGTCAAGCTGGGCCAGACCGAGCGCTGGATCATCTCGGGGGAGGGGGACATGATGCTGCACCCCTTCCATATCCATGGCACCCGTTTCCGGATCCTGAGCGAGAACGGTCAACCGGTGGCGCCACACCGTGCCGGCTGGAAGGACATTGTGAATGTCGAGGGTGGACGCAGTGAGGTGCTGGTGCGTTTCGATCACCCGGCGCCCAGGGAACGCGCCTACATGGCGCACTGCCACCTGCTGGAGCACGAGGACACAGGTATGATGGTCTCGTTCACAGTGGAAGCCTGAAAAAATGGCCCGAACGGGGCCATTTGTTCATTTCACTGGTCAGATCTCACTATCTGCGCACATCACATACCCCTTGGCATAAAAGCGTGTAAAATTGCGCCCTGAATTTCCCGGCCAACTCGGTTGGTCGCGGCTCCTTACACGCAAGGCTGACATTGTGACTGAAGTAGATAGATTCGCGGACATTCGCCCCTACCGCGATGAAGAAGTGCCGGCAGCCATAGAACGGCTGATCCAGGATGATGAATTTATCGGCGCCATCGCCAAGTATCGTTTCGGCTCCCTGATGAGCTGGCTTGGCTGGGCCATTCGCCCGCTGATCCGCCAATTCCTGCGCTACAAGTGGTGCAAGGTGACCACCATTCATCAGGTGCAGATGGGGGTGACCCATTACATGTCCCGCATGATAGCCACCTCCACCAAGGGCGTAACCTTCTCCGGCCTCGAACACCTCAAGAAAGAGCAGGGCTATCTGTTAGTCTCCAACCACAGGGACATCGCCATGGATCCGGCGTTCGTCAACTGGGGGCTGCACACCCATGGGTTTGATACGGTGCGCATCGCCATCGGTGACAACCTGCTGCGCAAACCCTGCGCCACCGAGTTGATGAAGCTCAACAAGAGCTTCATCGTCAAGCGCTCCGCCAAGGGGCCGAGGGAGATGATGAAAATGCTCGGCGAGCTGTCCGCCTATATCGGCCAGTCGGTGCACGAGGGTCACTCCATCTGGATCGCCCAGAAGGAAGGGCGCGCCAAGAATGGCGATGACAAGACGGATCCGGCCATCCTCAAGATGTTCTATGTGGACGGCAAGAAGCAGAAAATCGACTTCGTCGACTACATGCGCAGCCTCAACATAGTGCCGGTCAGCATCAGCTACGAGGTGGATCCCACCGACAAGGCCAAGGCGCGCGAGTTGTACGAGAAGTCAATCAACGGCAGCTACGAGAAGGGCGAGTTCGAGGACATCGAAAGCATAGTCGCCGGCATCGTCGGCCAGAAGGGGCGGGTACACGTCTCCTTCGGCGCCCCCATCACCGAGGGCTTCAGCGATCCGGACGAACTGGCGGCGCTGATCGACAAGGCGATCTGGGGCAACTATCGCCTCTTCCCGGGTAACTACCTGGCCGCAGATGTGTCCGGCAAGGCCAATACCATAGAGCAGGCGGCCTTCCTGACCCGTCAGTCAGAGGTACCTGAAGAGCACAAGAGCATCTGGCGCGCCATGTACGCCAAGCCGGTGGAAAACGCCCGCAAGGTTTGAATGACACCGGTTGTGCGAAAAAAACGGGAGCAGATGCTCCCGTTTTTGCGTCTGGTCAAAGTCGACGGCGATGGAGTAGTGAATAATATTGTTTCAGCTGGTACGATCACTGGGCGAATACGCTTGCGCCTCTTGGCAAGCTGCGGATGAGTGTGTAACAGTGCCCTCATCACGCTCGGCACGAGCACATGCTCGACTCTTGTCTGCACGGATTGCAGACGGTGTGACACAAGGACCTGAACAGGGTCCTTTTTCATTTTGCGGCAAAGATGTTGCCGGAATACACCTAAGGATCCGCTCGCCATGATTACCGGCAGTCTGAATACCCTGCAGCGCACGCCGCTGCCCGCCCCGCTGGATCGCATCATGGTCGAGGTGGTGAAGAGCGTGGAACAGTGGCTGAATGCGCCGCTCGGCAAGACAGAGATCGACGGCCTCACGCTGTTCTGTCTGGTGAGTGAAGAGCTGACCGAGTCGGCAGCGGATCGCCGTGGCGAGTTCCATCAGCAGTATCTGGATATCCAGCTGTTGCTGCGCGGGGAAG
This sequence comes from Aeromonas sp. HMWF014, assembly GCF_963878295.1. NCBI lineage: Bacteria > Pseudomonadati > Pseudomonadota > Gammaproteobacteria > Aeromonadales > Aeromonadaceae > Aeromonas > Aeromonas sp. HMWF014. Next base: position 3,433 of record NZ_CAWNYS010000420.1, read on the forward strand.
AGTGGATAGGTGTCGGGCCTCATGCCTATGTCAATGCAGGCGCCGATCATCCCCATCCCGATCTCTGGTTCGTCGACGATGAACAGACCAGTTATCTGGCGTTGCAGCCTGGCGACTTCGCCATCTTCTGGCCGGGAGAGCTGCATCGCCCCCTCTGCACCCCCAACCAGCCGGCTCAGGTGAAGAAGCTGGTGGTCAAGGTGCACAGGGATCTGCTGGCTGGCCTGTAACCGCCTACGCAGCGTGGCGAAGATGAGTGCAAGGCATCATCAGAACCTGCACTTAACGTATTGAAAAATTGGGCGCACTTTCCTGCGACCATAAGCCCCCGGCAGGGGAATCCCATCCACTTCTGGATGACACGACACTGTTGGCACAAAGCCGAAGCACAGGAAGATGTAGAACATGAGCAAGTTGGTATTGATCCTTAACTGCGGTAGCTCTTCCCTGAAATTTGCCGTAATGGACGCCGAAACAGGTGAGGACATGCTGTCCGGCCTGGCCGAATGCTTCAATCTGGATGATGCACGTATCAAATGGAAACTCCACGGGGTCAAGGGCGAAGCCATGTTGGGAGCGGGCGCCGCACACCAGGCTGCCCTCGACCACATAGTGGGTCATATCCTGCCCCAGGATCCCTCTCTGGCCGAGCAGCTGGTGGCCATCGGCCATCGCATCGTGCACGGTGGCGAGCAGTTCTCCCGCTCCGTTCGCATCGATGATGGCGTGATCGCCGGCATCGAAGCCGCCATTCCGTTCGCTCCCCTGCACAATCCGGCGCACCTCATCGGCATCCGTGCCGCGCTCAAGGTCTTCCCGGCCCTGGTCGAGAAGAACGTGGCCGTCTTCGACACCGCTTTCCATCAGACCCTGCCGCAGGAAGCCTATCTCTACGCACTGCCCTACAAGCTCTATACAGAGAATGGCATCCGTCGTTACGGCGCCCATGGCACCTCCCACCGCTTCATCGCACAAGAGGCCGCCAAGGCGCTGGACAAGCCGCTGGCCGAGCTCAACATCATCAACTGCCACCTGGGCAACGGTGCCTCCGTTTGCGCCATCAAGAACGGCGAGTCCGTCGACACCTCCATGGGCCTGACCCCGCTGGAAGGGCTGGCAATGGGCACTCGTTGTGGCGACATAGACCCCGCGATCGTCTTCTTCATGCACGACCAGCTCGGTTACAGCGTGGACGAGATCAACCACACCCTCACCCGTGAGTCCGGTCTGCTGGGCCTGACCGAAGTGAGCAGTGACTGCCGCTATGTCACCACCCACTATGCGAGCGACGCTGGCGCCAAGCGTGCGCTGGATGTATTCACCTACCGGGTGGCCAAGTATGTCGGCGCCTATGCCGCCGCCATGGAGGGTCGTCTGGACGCCCTGGTGTTCACCGGTGGTATCGGTGAAAACGCCGCCATGGTGCGCGAGACGGTGCTGGATCGTCTGGCCCTGTTCGGCTTCAAGGTCGATAAAGAAGCGAACAATGCCGCCGTGCTCGGTGGCGAGGGTCCCATCACGGCCCAAGGCAGCCGCCTGGCGCTGGTGATGCCCACCAACGAAGAGCTGGTGATCGCACGCGATGCCCTGAGCCTGGTCGGCTAACACCACCTGCGCGCTCAATCAACGCCCGGCTCATGCCGGGCGTTGTCGTTTCCGGCCTCTGGTTGAGCAGCTTGTCATTTGACATGGGATAGTAGATACGTACCCTGACGACTGTTGCACGCATTGGAGGTAGGGATGAAGGAGATATTTTTTCACTGGCTGACCGACATGGGGATCGAAGTCAGCGGTCTGATGGCACTGGTGATCGCTCTGGGCTTTATCGTCCTTACTGCGCTGCTACTGCACATACTGTTGCACCGGGTGCTGCTGGTACGGCTGGTCGGCATCCTCGGCAAGACCCAGCAGGTGTGGCTGCCGCCTCAGCTGCAGCAGCGCCTGTTTTTCCGGCTCGCCCTGGTGTTTCAGGGGGTCGTGCTGCTCGGTCAGGCCGAGATCTGGCTGCCGCGCAGCTCAGAGAGCCTGCACTGGATCGAGATGCTGGCCCAGTTATGGATCCTCTTGTTCCTGCTGCTGGCGCTGTTTGCCCTGCTCGACTGCATGCTGTTGGTGAGCCGCTATACCCCCCGCCTCGGGCGGGAGCTGCCCCTGCGCGGTATCTTCCAGGGGGTCAAGCTGGTCGGCAGCATCATGGTCGGCATCCTGATGATCTCCATGTTGCTCGGCAAGTCACCGCTGTTCCTGTTCAGCGGCCTGGGGGCCATGACAGCCGTGCTGATGTTGGTGTTCAAGGATCCCATCCTCGGCCTGGTCGCGGGGATCCAGCTCTCCGCCAACCGCATGCTGACCGTTGGCGACTGGCTGCAGATGGACAAGTACGGTGCCGACGGCGAGGTGACCGATATCGGCCTCACCACCGTCAAGGTGTCGAACTGGGACAAGACCATCACCACTATTCCTACCTATGCGCTCATCTCCGACTCCTTCAAGAACTGGCAGGGGATGACAGAATCCGGTGGCCGTCGCATCAAGCGCAGCGTCAATATCGACATGACCAGCGTGCGCTTCCTGACCGTGGATGAGCAGATGCAGCTCAAGCAGGCCCAGCTGCTGGCGCCCTATCTCAGCCGCAAGGAGCAGGAGCTGAGCACCTATAACCAACAGCTGAGCGAAGCCTTGAGCTGCCCCATCAACGGGCGTCACCTCACCAACCTGGGTACGCTGCGCGCCTATCTGGACGCCTACTTGCGGGCCCATACCGGTATTCGTAAGGACATGACGCTGATAGTGCGCCAGCTGGCACCGACCCCTGACGGTCTGCCACTGGAGATCTATTGCTTTACCGCGACTACCGCCTGGGCCGATTACGAAGGGATCCAGTCCGATGTTTTCGACCATATCTTCGCCATCATTGATCAATTTCATCTGCGGTTGCACCAATCTCCCACAGGTTACGATATGCGCACCTGGCAGAGGGGACAAATGGAGTGAGGAAACGGGTCGAGGTGGCAGGGGAAACGCCATATTAATCATCGACCCGTATCCAGTTGCCAGTTGAAATTTGGTGTGCAGAGGAGAAAAATGGCGGCCTTCTCTTCGCGCCCCTGATCCCTCTTGAATCAGCTGTCAGCCCTGAGACGTCAATCAAGTCATCATCATGGGAAAGTTATGAAGCTCCTTCGCAATTGTGCGGCTGCTCTGTGCTGCAGCCTTGTTCTGGCCGCCGCGCCAGTGCTTGCTGTTGAATATGCCCTGCCTGCGGCCAACAGCCGTCTGGTGGGTGAAAATCTGGAATACGTGGTGCCGGCAGAGGAAAATGGCCAGCCGCTGGAAGCCGTTGCCGCCAAATTCCAGCTGGGTCTGACCAACATGCTTGAGGCCAACCCCAAGGTGGATCCCCTGCTGCTGCAGACCGGTGAGACGCTGATCGTGCCGCATCAGCTGATCCTGCCGGATGCCCCGCGCGAGGGCATAGTGCTGAACGTGGCCGAGATGCGCCTCTACTACTATCCGAAAGGCAAGAAGGTGGTGGAAGTGCTGCCCATCGGCATCGGCCAGCTCGGCACCGACACCCCGGAAAACTGGGTGACCAGCGTGCAGCGCAAGAAGGCGGGCCCGACCTGGACCCCGACGGCCAAGATGCACGCCGAGTATGCGGCCCGTGGCGAGCGCCTGCCAGCAGTCTGGCCCGCCGGCCCGGACAACCCCATGGGGCTGTTTGCGCTCTACATCGGCAAGATGTACGCCATTCACGGCACCAATGCCCAGTTCGGCATCGGCCTGCGGGTGAGCCACGGTTGCGTGCGTCTGCGTAACGAAGACATCGAATACCTGTTCAGGAAGATACCGGTTGGTGCGCGGGTGCAGTTCGTCAACCAGCCCATCAAGGCCACCGTCGAGCCGGATGGTCGCCGTTATCTGGAAGTGCATCAGCCGCTCTCCCGCAGCCAGGAGGAGTTCAACTCCAGCCTGCCTGCTCCGCTGCCCATGACCCAGGCCGCGACCCGCTTTATCGCCCATGCCGACAGCGACTCCCGGCTGGTCAAGCAGGCGCTGGAGCAGCGCAGCGGCATGCCGATTGCCATCAATCGCTGATCCTGTCGTTCATCGTCTCAAGCCCCGATCTTTGGTCGGGGCTTTTTTTACCGCCATGCCGGTAGGTGCATGGGGCAGGGCGACCCGATAAGCGTTTGCTGCATCAGGATAAAATCTGGCTGAGGGCTCCTTGAGTGGTTCGTTAGTTAAAGCTGAAACGTTTATGTTGTGTTTTTTATTTGTTAAAAGTGGTTGAGGTCATGGGATCTGCTGATTAAGCTAGGGCGGTTTTTTAAGGAAGAGCCCGTCGTCAGAACGGGTACACACGTCACCTAATGGAGTTTTGAATGACAGCCAGCACCCCAATGCTTATCACCTTTTTGGTGTATATCCTCGGGATGGTCCTGATAGGTTTTATCGCCTATCGCGCTACCCGCAACTTTGACGACTATATTCTCGGCGGCCGCCGTATGGGGAGCTGGGTCACCGCCCTCTCTGCCGGGGCCTCCGACATGAGCGGTTGGCTCCTGATGGGCCTGCCTGGCGCCGTCTTCATCGGCGGCATCTCCGAGAGCTGGATCGCCATCGGCCTCACCCTGGGGGCCTATCTCAACTGGCGCTGGGTCGCCGGACGGCTGCGGGTCCACACCGAGAAGAACCGCAACGCCCTGACCCTGCCGGACTACTTCACCTATCGCTTCGAGGACAAGAGCCGTGTGCTGCGCATCCTATCCGCCCTGGTGATCCTGCTGTTCTTCACCATCTACTGCGCCTCCGGCGTGGTGGCCGGTGCCCGCCTGTTCGAGAGCACCTTCGGCATGAACTATGAGACGGCCCTCTGGGTCGGTGCCGCAGCGACCATCACCTACACCTTCTTCGGCGGCTTCCTCGCGGTGAGCTGGACCGATACGGTGCAGGCCACCCTGATGATCTTCGCCCTGATCCTGACGCCGGTATTCGTCATCATCGCCGTCGGCGGCATCGACACCGCCATGGTGCAGGTGGCGGCGCAGAACGCCAGCAACCTCGACATGTTCAAGAACCTGGATTTCATCGCCATCATCTCGCTGATGGCCTGGGGTCTGGGCTACTTCGGCCAGCCCCACATACTGGCGCGCTTCATGGCGGCGGACTCCCACCACTCCATGGCCAATGCCCGTCGTATCAGCATGACCTGGATGGTGCTCTGCCTTGGTGGCGCCGTGGCCATCGGCTTCTTCGGCCTCTCCTACTTTGCCACCTTCACCGAGCACGCCGCCGGTGTCACCGGCAACCCGGAGCGGGTCTTTATCGAGCTCTCCAAGATCCTGTTCAACCCCTGGATTGCCGGCGTGCTGCTCTCCGCCATTCTGGCGGCCGTGATGAGTACCCTCAGCTGTCAGCTGCTGGTCTGCTCCAGCGCCATCACCGAAGATCTCTACAAGCCGTTCCTGCGCAAGAATGCCTCACAGAAAGAGCTGGTGTGGGTCGGCCGCCTGATGGTGCTGGCCATCGCCGTGGTCGCCATCGGTGTTGCCATGAACCCGGAGAACCGGGTACTGGGGCTGGTGAGCTACGCCTGGGCCGGTTTCGGTGCCGCTTTCGGTCCCGTGGTGCTGCTCTCCGTGCTCTGGTCGCGCATGACCCGCAATGGCGCCCTGGCGGGCATGTTGGTCGGTGCCCTGACCGTCATCATCTGGAAGCAGTTTGGCTGGCTGGGGCTGTATGAAATCATCCCGGGCTTCCTCTTCTCCGGGTTGGCGATCCTGGTGTTCAGCCTGCTGGACAAGGCCCCCTCCAAGGCCATGGTGGATCGCTTCGACGAGGCCGAGCGCGAGTTTCAGTCTCCGCTACCCGCCAGCATGAGCGAGCCGGTCGCCGTCAACTGAGTTGGCTACTGCCGATAACAAGAAGCCCCGCGATGCGGGGCTTTTTCATGGCTGCCTGGTGGGCTTGGCCTGCCCCCAGCGCGGCTGGGGTGCAGATGATCCAGGTTGGGCGGGCAGGATCCCGACTTATCGCTGCGTGGTGAGCCAGCGTTGCAGATGTTGCAGAAACAGCGCGGGCTGCTCGATAGGGTAGAGGTGGCCTGTGTGTGGCACCAGCAGGCGTGTGCTGGCGGAAATGGCGTTGCCAAGCGCCTCGCAGACCAGTGCAAACAGTGCTCTGGTATCTGCGCCCTGCACGATGCAGGTGGGCACGCTGAGCGCGGCAAGGCGCTCTGGCGACCAATCCGGCCGCTCGCGCTGGCTCAGTTGCTTGGGCAGGCTGGCGGCCTCTGCCAGTTGCGCCTGCTGCCACTTGAGCGGCTGCGCTGCAAAATAGCCTGCATGACCGCCCGAGCCATCGATCAGGGTCGCCACGGCCTCTTGCAGCAACCCTTCTCCAACCTGACCAAACACGGGGCCAAACATGGCTCCGGCATCGGCCATAAAGGCAGCCATGGCATGCTCATCCAGCGTTCCCGGGCAACCCGGCTCCACCAGATAGAGGCTTATGAATCGCTCCGGTGCCATCAAGGCGGCGGTCAGGGCCACATCCGCGCCATAAGACCAGCCGACCAGATGGACAGGGCCACATGCCAGCTGTGCTAGAAGCGCCAGCAGATCGTTGGCGTGGGTCTCAAGACCGAAAGGCCCCTCTTTGCCCGCCTCGCCAAAGTGACGCAGGGTGGGCGCATAGACGGTGTAGTGGGGTGAGAGTTGCTCGATATGTTCGAGCCAGAGGGTATGGTTGGCCAGCGCGCCGTGGATCAGCAGCAGCGGCTCGCCCGAACCGGCCTGCAGGCAGGGCAGCGGGCTGCCATTGATAAGAAAAGTGTGAGTCTGTGACTGCATATCAACGCCTCCCCGGCGTGTCATAAGAGCACAAGAGTATATGACAAGCGACCAGTGGTTGCTAAGTAGGCTCTTTCAGGCTGGCAATAGCCACTATAAACAAAATTTTGGTCATTATCGGAAAACCCATAAATCCAGCTCATGGTGGCATCCGCGATTGTTAAGCAACAACGTCCGACTCACCTAGTAGGTTATAATTATCATTCTTTTCTAAACTATCTAATATTTTAGCCGCATCGATCTCTTCATACAAAATCCAAGCATGAGGAAAATCGCTCTCTACATGGTTCAACTTGTAGGCACGAATGATAACTTCATCTTTTACCACTAAACCAGATTCTGAAAATTCAAGTTTAAACTCAGAGTATAGATTTCTGTCCTCCACATGTATTAGATTATCATAGATTATTCTTTCGCCGGATATTGCCTTTACCCTAGCTTTTTTAGGTAGTCCCTCTGAATTAGAAACTAAAAACAACTCCCCAAGAACATATTCTTCTGTACTGTTAGATAACTGAGAGATGGGTTTGTATTTTTTATCCTCTAAATCTCTTTCCATATAGTAAACTAGCGGACACATTAAACTATCCTTGTTTCTATCTTGACGTTTAAACATTGTTTATTCATAACATTTTCTGATTCCTTCGAATCAAACTTATATTGAGTGACACAGAGGTATCTGCCTTTTCGACCAACAACCGGACCAACTATATAATCATAGTCTGGAGTAACACTATAAGAACCTGTAGTTTTAGGTTTTTTAGATAATTTATCAAATAAGCTTCGTCCTTGCTCTCGATTCAGTTCATTCTTTTTGTAAAACTTCTCTAGTTGGATAATGTTTATCTTTACTTCCAGCGTGTTATTAAGATAGTGCATGGCATTGTCAGCAGTCCCATAAACTCCTTTAGTCTTATGGTAAGCGCGCCGTTTAGCTAGGCGTCGACTGTCTCCTAAATAAAACCCTTTACCAAACTCACCACCACCTTTACTAACATCAACCTTACAGTTTTTTAAGTCCTGTACAACATTGCTATCTGTACCGTGATATAAAGTAATTTCCATTGTATCCTCTTGTTGCTTAACACCCGTTTAAGGGGCCGCCAACGCTACTACCAAGTTTCCGCACAACCCTGAAACCATTAAAATCAACGCAAAATAAAAATGCCATGCGTTGGCTGCCCCTCTTGAAACGTTCGTTAAATTTATTTTTTAGGAAGGTACTTTTCATATTTTTCTGGAAGTAATCCATACTGCCCCCATGCATTCAAGAAGCTTTTAGGAATATCATTACCTTCCCATTCTATGTCTGAGTGGAACAGTATGTACCGCCCAATTTTTGTAGAATCAATGTGCTTTCTTTCATCAAAGTTTGGGTAAGTATATAATTTGAACTCTTGAAGGTTAGGAGTTTCGACGTAAATAATATTGCGATGTGTCAATCTTTTATAATTGGAGATTTTTGCAAAAAATAATCGAGGCAACTTATCAAAGCCATCAACGACGATGCTTGTAGGATTCAGAGCATCCTTTAGAACTTTCATATATCTCGATTCAGGTAGAATATATGCTCGATGAATGTTTTTATCGAAATCCTTACATAGTGCACCGATATTCTTTATTTTACTTGGCAGTTTAAATTCTTCTCCATTGTGACGACCTATTGCAACCTCCGTTTCTGGACCATTCTCATCTTCGATAGGTGTACGTTCATATTCCTTTAGTTCCTCGTCTTCATCTGAGATTTCTGGAGGGGCAAGCTGCCAACTAGAAACAACAACTAACTCTTCATTTTCAATAGCTTTTTTAGCTTCTTCTTCATTCTTAAACAGTTGCCCCTGTTTCTTTTGTACTTTGAGGCGACAATTAATGTGAGAAAATGACGGCTTGTGTTTGTAATGAGCAGTTACAGCATTGGTCGTTATATTTTTTAGGTCAGGAGTTCTAGATAACGGCGTTGTACAAACTGGACAATATACTCTTCCCTTCATTTCTGCCGTAAAATCCTCTGGCACCACTTGTATAGACTGTGCTTCTAGTTGTTCTTTTGAACCTATACCATAAACCCAGCTATTTGAATGCAAAGCAAATGCTATAAGGTGTTTATTCTCTTCCATATGTTCTCCACAGTTTTAGGGAATTTAACTCAGCGTCAAGGGGTGAGTGTCGCCTAAACCAGCTTTCCGCAAAAAACTGTCGCTACCACAAACTACTGAAATTGGGACAGTCACCATGTTGAGTCGGTCGTTGTGGGCAGCTCTCGCTTATCCATTTCATCAGGCATGGCTACCGCCCCTGAATTTCAGCCTCCAGTCTGCTGCGTTTAACCAACGGGGTAGGGTTGGCAGGGCTCATGGGGTGACTCCGACGAGGAGAGTGTTGCCAATCGGGTATGTTAAAGGGCGTGGCGCAGAGGGGAAGGGGAAAATGGAAGATTTCTGGGCAGGATCAACAAATTAATGAACAAGGCGGTGTGATCGATAGATTGCGGTGAGCTGCGGGAAGCGTTTTTCAACAGGCAGCGATAACGAGTGTGTGACCACGGATGGCGGAAGTCACCCTCTGGCATTGCGGGGGCGCCATTGTGGTCGGCAAGGGGCAGCTTGCAGGCGGCCCCGGTACTGCGGTCAGTTGCCCTTGGTCGGGATCTCAGTGCAGCTAAGTGTCGGCTGGCCATAACGCGCCAGGCTGGCCTCGTTCCCCTTGGTAAAAAGGGTGAGGTTTTGCCCTTCATAGCGGGCGCCGCTGGCGCTGGGGGCGTCATAGGCGAGCACCTGTTGCTGGCTATCGCCCTCGTTCAGGTTGATCACCGCGGCGGGCAGCTTGGCATCGTGATAGAAGTAGGTGGAGAGGGTGACGTTTTTGCCGCACTGGTAGTTGACCGGGGTCGGCACCATCAGTTGGCCGCCGCTGATCTGCAGCTCGGTGATCCGCAGCTGGTAGCTCTCTTCCACACACTGGCGCAGATCCTTGGCTTTCCAGCAGTCGTTGCGACCCTTGATCCAGCCGCGCTGCATGGCCTTCTCCGTTTTGAGCTGTTCGGGGGAGAGGTTGGCAATTGCCTTGGGGTAGAGGGCCGCCAGTTCGTTATCAAGGGCCGCCAGTCCGGCATCCTTGCAGATCAGGGTTTCGGCCGCGCCGGCTGCCTTGGCGCAATCAAAGGAGGGGGTGGCAGCGCAGGCCAGCAGAGGGGCAAACAGCAGGGGGCCAAGCAGCAGCTTGTTCATCGGGAAGACTCCAGCAAACAGGGTTGGATACCCGTTACTAGAGCACACTCTACAGCACAATGCAGCAGGGCCGCCGAGCGCTATTGCGCCGGGCGGCCCCGATTGGCAGAGCCTGCTCTCTTGGTGCGAGAGCCGGGGTTATCTGCGCAACGACCCCATCTTGTTGGCACCCATCAGCGATTCAGGGGCTGATGGTGCAAAGGGAGGTGACGCAGGATTAGCGACCATCCCAGGCGTTGCGGGTTGCAGCCTCTTTGAAGCGCGCGCGGTTGCTATCGTTGGGCTGAGGTTCGCTATCGCCGAAGATGGCGCGCAGCCAGTGGCCGTCTGTCGGATTGGGAAACAGTATGTAGCGAGTGCCGTACAACTCTTTGTCTGCTTCCATCTGCGTCAAGCGCTCTTCCACATCCTGGCTGTAGTATTTGCGGCGAAAGTCATTGAGGTTATCGCCCAGGTAGAGCACAACGTTGAAGGCTTGCGCGATTTCATCCTGGCGAGTCTCTTTATTGGATGAGTCGCGCAGCAGGGTGACATGCTGGTCATCCGCAAAGGGCAGGCCGGCTAGTCGCACCTGGTTGACCCCTATTTCTTGCGTTTTATCTCCTTGATCCCGAGAGCTGACATAAAACACTTCCACCCCTTTGCTCGCTGCGAATTTAAAAAACGCCAGTGCGCCGGGTGCCACTACCATCTGGTTTTTGGGGAGCCAGGCATCCCAAACCGGATCATCAAAGAAGTCTTTATTGTTGTTGATCAGGTAGCCCCAATAAGGCAGCGGCAGAAAAATGGTGTCATCCAGATCAGTGATCACCGCAAGGGGCTTGTCACCCGGTTTGTGTGCCTCGAGGGCTTTTTCCAGCTGCATCCGGGCCAGATTATACCCCTGATGGTAGAGGGCTTGATATTCGGCTGCCGTTTGTTTCCAGGCCACTGCCGCGATCAATAGATTGTTGGTGCCATTGCCTGTCGGGGCGTCGTGGTTGGTCGCAGGAAGAGGCTGGGCGTGTGCCCCCGCCATGGCGCCCAGCAGCGCGACAGTTGTCAGGGTTTTGGTGAATAAAGGCATGAGAACATACTCCATGTTGTTCAGTCGAGCAGGTAAGCGATAGGAGACCACCGCCCAATGGTGTTTGAAAGTCACCAGAGTGCCATAGGTGCAACGTCAGCCCCAAGCCCATATTGTCAGGGCTGCCAGGCCGGGGTGGATGATCAATTAGGTGGCGAGTCTGTTTAATACGGCAACCGCCTTGGCTCCGTGCTGATGCGCCACGAAAATATGGTCATGATAATAACCGGCCATCACGTTGCAGCTGATTTGATGTCGTGCCAGTGCGCTGGCAAAGGCTGCCGTCAACCCCACAGCGGCTAAATCGGAGTGAACCGTGAGAGTAATCCAGGCGGCCACATAGGCAAATTCAAGACCCTGTTGCTCTGCCAATACTTTGGGCAACACCAGAGTATGTCCCTCCTGCTCCTTGATCGTGGCGACAGCACTGGCCAGCAAGGTCTGGCTTGGCGTGGCAAGGGTACAGAAGACATATTCTCCCGGATTGAGAACGGGACTAGCTCCTTTTAACAAGGTGGCAAGGTCGGTTTCACCTTTCATGTTTGCTCCTGCTGACGGTGACGGCAGGCTAGTCTGCCACACCCGTTGGCGGAAAAAGTAACCACTTGTGCTAATGGGCTATGGGTTTTCTTGATAAGCGTTGCGGTTTCGCCGCCAGTGCGCGGGATGTGAAGCGGGGGTTGTTTCTTGCTCAGTGGGCGAGTGTCGCCAGCCCGGTTGTGAGGCTGGCGGCAGCAAGAGGATCAGGCCAGCGCCAGTGGCTGGCGGCTACGCCACAGCCGCTCGTGAAAGAAGAAGATGACTGTGTTGATGGCAGGCTCGATCGTCGCCATCACGCCGCCGGTGAGCAGCTCGCCGCTCAGCAGGAAGGCGACCCCGAAGGCGACACTGAAGTGGACCAGTGCGAAGCTGCTGGTCTTGGCCTGCAGGCTGTGCTCGGGTTTGAACTTGTGCCAGCCAAGGTCATGAAAGTAGAAGGCGACAGTGTTGACGGCGGGCTCGATCAGCGCGATCAGGCTGGCGGTAAGCAGCTCACCGGTCAGCAGGTAAGCCAGGGTAAAGGCCACGATGAAGTGCAGGGCGGCAAAGCTGATGGTCTTTTTCATGATGGCGGCTCCCTCTGGTGATAACAGGAGTATCCGCCATAATGACATTAAATGAAAATTATTCTCATCTATTGCCGATATAGAGAAAACCTATCAAGGGGCGAGTGGCCGGTGCGGTTCAGCGGTCGCCAATCGCAGCCAAGTCGATAAAGTACAGGTTCTTCACACTTGCCCATGAAAAAGGATCTTTCATGAATATCAATGCCACCCTGCTTGGCCAGTTTATTGCGTTGTTGATGATCATCGTCGGCGTCATCGCCTGGCGGCTGGCGCGCCGCAAGAGCGAGCATCCAGTGTTGGTCACCGCCATCTGCACACTGCTCTGCCGGTTTCCACCCTTTGGTCTGCTGGCCCTGTTGCTGGTTGCACTGAAACAGGATCGGCCCGCCCGCTCATAGGGGCGCAGCGGTTGGCGAACAGGTTCAGGCTGCCGCACACACCGGCCGCACCAATAGAAAAAGCCCCGTGATGGGGCTTTTGCGTTTCAACTTTGTGGTCACTGTGGGGCGGGGGATTAATCCTCGGCCTTGTTGAGCCACTCCACCTTGTACTGGGCGCCGGCGCCTTGTGCCAGCTTGGCGCACAGCGGTTTCAGGAACGCTTCAATCTGCTCGTCCAGCATCCAGGGCGGGCTGATGATCAGCATGCCTGAACCGTTCATGCCCCAGTCGGCGGTCTGGCCTGCCACTTCCAGCTCGGCCACCAGCACGTTGCCGAAGTTCTCCCGTTTGATCGCCTTGAGCATGTCGCGGGATTTGTCCGCCTCCTGACCCAGGATGGGATACCAGAGGGCGTAGATGCCGGTGGCCCAGCGCTTCTGCGCCTTTTTCAGGGTATCGACCACGGCGAAGTAATCTTCCTTCAGCTCGTAGGGCGGGTCGATCAGTACCAGTCCACGGCGCGGAGTCGGTGGCAACAGGGCCACCAGCCCCTCGAAGCCGTCACGGTGGTGAACGGCGACGCGGGGGTCGTAACCCATGTTGGCGCGCAGGTCTTCCACCTCGTTGTTGTGCAGCTCCATCAGCGCCAGCTTGTCTTGCTCGCGGGCGAGGCGGCGTGACAGCTCCGGCGAGCCGGGGTAGTAGTGCAGCGCGCCGTCGTGTCCTTCTTGAGCGGGGTTCATCTCCTCGATGACGCCCAGATAGGGGGCCATGGCAGACCACTGGGCCCGCTCGTCCCACAGGCGGCCGATGCCGTCGGCATACTCGGCCTTCTTCTGGGACCAGTCGCCGCGCAGGTCGTAGAGACCGCCACCGGCATGGGTGTCCAGCACGATGAAGGGTTTTTCCTTCTTCTTGAGGGACTCGATGATCAGGGCCTGAACGGTGTGTTTCAGCACGTCGGCGTGGTTGCCGGCGTGAAAGGCGTGGCGATAACTCAGCATATTAGGTCTCTGAGGGGGCCCTGCTGGGCACCCAGTAACGATAGATAGTTCAACAAATTGTGGCTCTTGCCCCGCAACAGGGTGAGGCTGCGCAAGGTCTGCAGCAGGACCCCCTGCTGCAGCCGTTCCAGCTCCAGCTCGTGGGCCAGCATGGCCTGATACTCTTCCTCATCCAGCCGCGACTTGGCGCTCCGGCGCAGGGCGCGCCACGGGGTCAGCACCGCTTCGGTCTGCACCAGCGCAGGTTGCAGGTCGGTGAGATCGACCACGATGCCGAGTTGATCGAGCCGGTGCAACAACAGCGCCAGATTGACGTTGCCGCCCTGCGCTTGCACGGTTAGCCAGTCCTGGTTGCGCTCGCCATAGACCTTGCCGCTCCAGTGCCAGAAGCCCAGCGGCGTCGGCAGTTCGTGCACGGCGACCTGCTCGGTCGTCATCAGCTGTTCGTCACGCAAAGAAGGCCTGCTCCATGGTTTCCAGCTCCTCTGAGAGGCTCATCCACTCCAGCTCCACCCCTTCCAGCTCCTCCTTGATGGGGCCCTGGGACTTGAGCAGTTCGGAGAGCTTGTTCTTGGCGCTCTCTTCGTAGATTGCGGGATCGGCCAGTTGCTCTTCCACTGCGGCCAGCCGGGTCTGCAGTTTTTCCATGCTGGCTTCGAGCTTCTCCAGCTTCTGGCGCAGGGGGCGGGTCGCTTGCCGGAACTCCGCCTCGCGCCGCTTCTGATCCTTGCGCGCCAGCGCCGAGTTGGCGGAGATGACGCCATCGCTTGGCTTGGCGTTGGCCTCTTTTTCCTGCTCGCCGAGCCACTTGTGGTAGTCGTCCAGATCGCCATCGAAGGCTTCGACCCGGCCGCCGTGCACCAGATAGAAATCATCGGTGGTGGTGCGCAGCAGGTGACGGTCGTGTGACACCACCACCATGGCCCCTTCGAAGCCTTGCAGCGCCATGGTCAGGGCGTGGCGCATCTCCAGATCCAGGTGGTTGGTCGGTTCATCCAGCAGCAAGAGGTTGGGCTTTTGCCAGGTGACGAGGGCCAGCACCAGCCGCGCCTTCTCGCCGCCGGAGAAGGGGGCCACCTTGTCGAGCGCCTTGTCACCGTGGAAGCCGAAGCTGCCCAGGTAGTTGCGCAGCTCCTGTTCGGATTTGTCCGGCGCGAGGCGGGCCAGGTGATCGAGGGGCGTGTCGTCGAGGCGCAGGGTCTCCAGCTGATGCTGGGCGAAGTAGCCGATGCTGACCCCGGCGCTCACCTCCAGCTTGCCTGACAGGGGCGGATTGGTGCCCGACAGCATCTTGATAAAGGTGGACTTGCCGGCGCCGTTGCGACCGAGCAGGCCGATGCGCGAACCCGGTACCAGGTTGAGTTTGATCTTCTCCAGGATCACCTTGTCGCCGTAACCGGCGCACAGATTCTCCATGGCGATGAGCGGGGTCGGCAGGGCTGACGGCTCGCGAAACTCGAAGCTGAACTCGGAGTCGGCGTGGGCAGGCAGCAGCTTCTCCATCCGCTCCATTGCTTTCAGGCGACTCTGTGCCTGACGGGCCTTGGAGGCCTTGTAGCGGAAGCGGTCCACATAGGCCTGCATGTGGGATACCTCCCGCTGCTGCTTCTCGTACATGGACTGCTGC
>NZ_CAWNYS010000420.1:18706-19101 GCF_963878295.1 Aeromonas sp. HMWF014
GCAAGCTGTTCGGCGCGCTGCAGTTCGAAGTCGGAATAGCCGCCGGTGTATTCGTTCAGCTTGCCGTTCTCGATGTGGATGATGCGGCTGATGACCGAATCGAGGAAGTCGCGGTCGTGAGAGATAAGGACGAGCGTGCCCTGATAGCCCTTGAGCCACTTCTCCAGCCAGATCACTGCATCGAGATCCAGGTGGTTGGTCGGTTCATCGAGCAGCAGCAGGTCTGAGCGGCAGAGTAGCGCCTGGGCGAGGTTGAGGCGCATGCGCCAGCCACCGGAGAAGCTGCGCACTGGTGAGCCCAGTTGCTCGTCGCTGAAACCGAGACCGTGCAGCAGCTCGGCGGCGCGGGCCCGAATGCTGTAGGCGCCTATGGTGTCGAGTTTGCCGTGCAGCTC
>NZ_CAWNYS010000421.1:0-3554 GCF_963878295.1 Aeromonas sp. HMWF014
GCTACTACCTGGGCGCCATGCTGAAAGACCCGGCACAGAAGTCCTGGGCCGATGCGGTCTATATCAACTTCCCGAACCAGGCTGACCGTGGCGCTCACGTCAACGTGAGCGGTGTGGCCATGACCAAGCACGCCAAGAATAAAGATGAAGCGCGTAAGCTGATGGAGTTTCTGGCTGGCGACACGGCCCAGCACATGTATGCGGACGTGAATGCCGAGTATCCGGTCAAGGCCGGGGTCGAGCCGTCCGCCATGGTCAAGGCCTGGGGCAGTTTCAAGTCTGACGCGCTACCGGTCAGCGATTATGCCAAGCACCGCAAGGACGCCTTGCAGCTGCTGGATGAAGTGAAATTCGACTTGTAATCAGATGGGGCCAAGGGCCCCATCAACTTCTGTGGTCTCATGAAAAATTGTGGATGGATTGCCGGCAGCTGGGCCACCGCCCTGCTGCTGGGTTTGCCGGTGCTCGCCCTGATCTTCTCTGCCTTCTCGGCAGATGGAGACCTGTTTCGTCACCTCGTCGATACGGTGCTGCTCGATTATCTGGCCAATACGCTGGCGCTGGTGGCGGGGGTTGTGCTGCTCAGCCTGCTGTTTGGCGTACCCACCGCCTGGCTGGTCGCCATGTGTCAGGTGCCTGGGCGTCGTGCGCTGCAGTGGGCGCTGATGCTGCCCATGGCCATGCCCTCCTACATAGTGGCCTACGTCTACACAGACCTGCTTGACTACTCTGGCCCGCTACAGGCCGGATTGCGCGCACTCTTTGGCTGGAACAGTCCGGCCGATTACTGGTTCCCGGCCATTCGCTCCCTGGGGGGCGCCGCCTGGGTGCTGGCGCTGGTGCTGTTCCCCTACGTTTATCTGCTGGCCCGCGCCTCCTTTCTGGAGCAGTCGGTCAGCCTGATCCACTCCAGCCGTCTGCTTGGCTGTACGCCCTGGCAGAGCTTTCGTCGCCTCAGCCTGCCGCTGGCGCGCCCCGCCATCATGGTGGCCGTGTCGCTGGTGGCGATGGAGACCTTGGCCGACTTTGCTACCGTCCATTTTTTTGCCATCAACACCCTGACCACGGCGGTTTACGATACCTGGCTCGGCTACGGCAGCCTGGCCACTGCCGCCAAACTCTCCTGCCTGATGCTGCTGGCGGTGGTGCTCTTGATCGCGTTGGAGCGCCGCTCTCGCCGCCGGCAGCAGGTGTTCCAGAAATCCATGGGCCATGAGCAGCCTCTACGCTACCCGCTCAAGGGGGTGAGTCGCGCAGCGGCCGGGCTCTGGTGCTGGGGATTGGTGCTGGCCGGTTTCGGTCTGCCATTCGTCATCCTGCTCGATTACGGGGTGCGCTATTTCGAACTCTCCTGGACGCCGGAGTTTGTCCGCTTCGCCGGCAACAGTCTGCTCATCTCGACGCTGACCGCCCTGCTTGCCATGGGCATCGCCCTGCTGCTCGGTTTCTTCCGTCGCCTCGATGGCGGGCTCAAGAGTCTGCTGCCCCTGCGCATCTCTGCCATGGGGTACGCCATGCCGGGTACCGTGCTGGCCATCGGCGTGCTGGTGCCGCTGACGGCCCTCGATTTTGCCATCAATGATCTGGCCGAGTGGCTTGGCCGCCAGGGCCCTGGCCTGCTGTTGACCGGCACCATCACCGCCATCGTGTTCGGCTATCTGGTCCGCTTCGTGGCCATCGCCATCGGCTCGGTGGAGACCAGCATGGGCAAGATCTCCCCCAGCCTCGACATGGCGGCCCGTTCCCTGGGGCAAGGGGATGGCGGCATGCTGCGCCGGGTTCATCTACCGCTGGTACGGCGAGGCCTGTTTGCCGGCGCCATGCTGGTGTTCATCGAATCCATGAAGGAGCTGCCCGCCGCCCTGCTGCTGCGACCCTTCAACTTCGACACCCTGGCGACCCACGTCTATCAATTCGTGTCGGACGAGATGCTGGAGCGGGGGGCGCTCGGCGCCATCGTCATCGTGTTGGTGGGCTTGCTGCCGCTCATCTGGGTCAACCGCAGTCTGGATAGTCCGGGTCACTGATCGGGCAGATGAATCTCTGCAATGTTGTCCGGCCGCAGGTCGGTCTGAACCAAAAGAATATGAGGAAGTCAGCCGTGTCTTGCTTGCAGGTTGAAAATGTCAGTTGCCGTTACAACGGCCGCAATGTGCTGGAACAGCTCTCGCTGATAGTGGCCGACAACGAGATCGTCTGTCTGCTGGGCGCTAGCGGTTGTGGCAAGACCACACTGCTCAAGGCCATCGCCGGTCTGCTGCCGCTGGCAGAGGGCACTATTCGCCTCGGCGATACCCTGCTCGACGGGCCGGATGCCAGCGAACCCCCAGAGGCGCGTAACATCGGCATGATCTTTCAGGATTACGCCCTCTTTCCCCACCTGACGGTGGCCGAGAACGTCGGCTTCGGCCTGACCCGACTCGATCGCCGCATTCGTCAGCAGCAGGTGGATGAGGCGCTGACGCTGGTCAATCTGCAGGGGCTGGGTGCGCGTTATCCGCATGAACTCTCCGGCGGTCAGCAGCAGAGGGTCGCCATCGCCCGCGCTCTGGTGTGCAAGCCCAGGCTGATGCTGTTGGACGAGCCCTTCTCCAACATAGATACCCAGGTGCGGATGAAGCTCATTCTCGAGATCCGCGCCCTGCTCAAGCAGCAGGGGATTGGCGCCATCTTCGTCAGTCACAGCAAGGAGGAGGCGTTCGCCTTCGCCGACCGGCTGGCGCTGTTCCGTGCCGGCCACATAGAGCAGGTGGGTCAGCCGGAGCAGCTCTATCGCCGCCCGCAGAACCGCTTCGTGGCGGAGTTTCTTGGCGGGGTCAACTACCTGGCCGCCGAGGTGGTGGACAGCCACTGCGTGCAGACGTCGCTGGGGGTGGTGTGCGGCACCGAGCCTCACGGCCGCGCCGTGGGCGAGTTGCTGCAATTGATGCTCAGACCCCAGCAACTGTTGCTGGAGGCCGTCGACGGCGGTGAGCTGGTGGTGCTGGAGCAGCAGTTTCTCGGTCATCACTGCCGGGTGTTGTTCGAGTGTGGCGGCCAGCGGCTCGAGGCCAGCATTGGCGAGCCGCTTGGCGGGATGCGGGCACGGGTCAACCTTGCCCCGCATGCGCTCGTGCTGTTTGAACCATTGCCGTGAGAGCGCTGATATCGTTGTGAAATCAAGGAACTGGATTCACTCTGGTTTATAATCGCGCAACGCAATGCCAACATCGCTAATGCCTGTTCAGGGGAGAGAGATATGAAAGCCCAAGCCGGGATCTGTGCAGAGCCGAATCTGCACGCCCTCTATCTGATGTTCAATCGCACCGGCGACGGCGCCGAACTGGTGGCCCGTCTGGCCAGCTTGCCCGCCCTGTGGGCGGCGGTTGCCGCCGATTTTCCCGATGCCGGTTTCAGCGGTCTGGTCGCCGTCGGTGCCGATGCCTGGGATGGTCTCTACCCTGCCGCCCGTCCGCCCCAGCTCCGTGGCTTCATGGCGCAATCCGCCAACGGTCAGCAGGCGCCGAATACCCCGTTTGATCTCTTCGTGCAGTTGCGCGCCGATCGGGTGGATG
>NZ_CAWNYS010000422.1:0-1106 GCF_963878295.1 Aeromonas sp. HMWF014
GGCTACGACACCCCGTCTCCCATTCAGCTGCAAGCGATCCCCGCCGTTCTGGCTGGCCGCGACCTGATGGCGGCGGCCCAAACAGGGACCGGCAAGACCGCAGGCTTTACCCTGCCGATGCTGCAGCGTCTGATGGAGAGCAAGCGTAAAGTTTCTCCCAACCGGATCCGCGCCCTGGTATTGACCCCGACTCGTGAGCTGGCCGCCCAGGTGGGCGAGAGCGTGCGCAACTACGGCAAGCATCTGCCGATGCGCAGCCACGTGGTCTTCGGCGGCGTCAGCATCAACCCGCAGATGATGGCGACTCGCCGTGGTCTGGACGTGCTGGTGGCCTGTCCTGGCCGCCTGATGGATCTCTACAACCAGAACGCCGTCAAGTTCGACGAAGTCGAGATCCTGGTGCTGGACGAAGCGGACCGCATGCTCGACATGGGCTTTATCCGCGACATCCGCAAGATCCTGGCCCTGATGCCCAAGCAGCGTCAGAACCTGCTCTTCTCCGCGACCTTTGCCGAAGAGATCCGCGAGCTGGCCACTGGCCTGCTCAACAACCCGGCGGTAATCGAAGTGGCGCCGCGCAACAGCACTGCCGAGCGTATCGAGCAGCTGGTGCACCCGTGCGACAAGGCCAACAAGATAGGTCTGCTGAGCCATCTGGTCACCAGCAATGACTGGCAGCAGGTACTGGTGTTCACCCGTACCAAGCACATGGCCAACCGTGTTGCCGAGACCCTCGACAAGAACGGCGTCAGCGCCGCCGCCATCCACGGCAACAAGAGCCAGGGTGCCCGTACCCGTGCCCTGGCCGGTTTCAAGGAAGGTAGCGTCAAGGTGCTGGTGGCGACCGACATCGCTGCCCGTGGTCTGGATATCGACAAGTTGCCGCAAGTGGTCAACTTTGAGCTGCCCAACGTGGCGGAGGACTACGTTCACCGCATCGGTCGTACCGGTCGTGCCGGTGCTGCCGGCCACGCCATCTCCCTGGTCGCTGCCGACGAAGGCAAGCTTATCAAGGCCATCGAACGTCTGACCAAGCAGAACATCCCGTGCGAGCAGGTGGCCGGCAGCACCGGCACGACCGGTACGACCGATGCGGTGAACGTAGT
>NZ_CAWNYS010000423.1:0-1325 GCF_963878295.1 Aeromonas sp. HMWF014
GTACATCTTCATAGAGGGGATGCGCAGAACGGGCTGAGCGCGCAGAGCCTGGGGTGTTGTCCATAACCTGTATCCAATAGCGAAGTGAAAAGTGAAAAGAGTGTCTTGTGCCCGCCAGGGCGGACGCGAGCCCTGTCCGCAGGGCTTCGTTATGGGGTCCAGTCTATTTTTTGCGACCAGGATCACAATAGTCACGGGGAACGCCCCATGTTGGTGCCTGTCATTCTCCATTGACAGCCAGTGCACCAAGATGCAGCATGCCGCGCCTGACGAGCCAGCCCTCGTCCACTATGGCGCCGCCTCCATGTGGCGCCGGGGCCCGCGCGCTGGTACAAAGCGTCCAGCCCTTTTTCAGCCCCCACTCAGGACCACAGGCCCCATGATCAGCACAGGACAACACGTATGAAGTATCTGGTGACAGGCGCCGCCGGTTTTATCGGCTTTCACGTCGCTAGGCGGCTGTGCGAGGCGGGCCATCAGGTGGTGGGGCTCGACAACCTCAACGACTACTACGAGGTGAGCCTGAAACGGGCCAGACTGGCCCGGCTGGTCCCCTTTTCCCATTTTCGCTTCGAACAGCGGGAGCTGGCAGATCGGGACAGCATGGCTGCCTTGTTTGCCGAGAGCGGGTTCGAGCGGGTGATCCACCTGGGGGCCCAGGCGGGGGTGCGCCATTCGCTGGAGAACCCGTTTGCCTACGCCGACAGCAACCTCACCGGCATGCTGACCGTGCTTGAGGGGTGTCGCCAGCACGGCATAAACCATCTGATCTACGCCTCCTCCAGCTCCGTCTATGGCCTGAGCGACCAGATGCCCTTCTCCACCGAGCAGCCGGTGGATCACCCCGTCTCCCTCTA
Organism: Aeromonas sp. HMWF014; assembly: GCF_963878295.1. Lineage (NCBI taxonomy): Bacteria > Pseudomonadati > Pseudomonadota > Gammaproteobacteria > Aeromonadales > Aeromonadaceae > Aeromonas > Aeromonas sp. HMWF014. The sequence continues at coordinate 858 of NZ_CAWNYS010000423.1, forward strand.
TGCCGCCACCAAGAAGAGCGGCGAGCTGATGGCCCACGCCTACTCGGCGCTCTACGGCCTGCCCACCACAGGGCAGCGCTTTTTCACCGTCTACGGTCCCTGGGGTCGCCCCGACATGGCCATCGCCAAGTTCACCCGCGCCATCATGGCTGGCGAGCCTATCGATGTGTACAACCAGGGCTTGCTCAGCCGCGACTTTACCTACATAGACGACATAGTGGACGGCATACTCGCCGTCGCCGAACGGCCACCGCGCGCCAATCCGCACTGGCACGCCAGCCAGGACAGTCAGGCCGAAAGTACCGCCCCCTACCGCATCCTCAACATAGGCAACGGCCAGCCGGTGCAGCTGCTCGACTTCATCGAGGCACTGGAGCAGGCGCTGAACAAGCCTGCCATCAAGCGGATGCTGCCGATGCAGGCCGGCGACATGCACGCCACCTGGGCCGACAGCGCCCCCCTGCACAC
>NZ_CAWNYS010000424.1:0-1987 GCF_963878295.1 Aeromonas sp. HMWF014
CACTACGAAAGCCTGGACGAGGCGCTCGCCTACATAGCCGCCCGCCCGCGCCCCCTCGCCTTCTATCTGATGAGCCTGGATCCGGCACTGCAGGCCAGGGTGACCCGGGAGACCCACTCAGGCGGCATGGCCATCAACGAGAGTCTGTTCCAGGTGGCAGCCGATGACGTGCCATTTGGCGGCATCGGCGCCTCCGGCATGGGCCACTACCACGGCCACGAAGGCTTTCTCACCTTCTCCAAGGCGAAAACCGTGTTGAGCCGTGGCAGGTTCAGCACAGGCTCTCTGGTTCATCCCCCTTATCGGCGCTGGCACCAGCGGCTGATGATGGCGCTGTTTTTGCGCTGACGTGCGCCGGAGCCCTGCATGCAAAAAACCATGACCGACAAGCGCCGCCAGATCCTGGATGCCGCCCTCGCCCTGTGCGCCGAGGACGGTCTGCAGGGGGCCGCCACCGCCCGCATCGCCAAGGCGGCAGGGGTGGCCAACGGCACCTTGTTTCACCACTTTCCGAGTAAGGAGGCGCTGATCCTCCAGCTCTATCAGGATATCAAGCAGCGGATGGGGGCAGCCATCAGTGAAGCCGACCCCGCTCTTCCCCTGCGCGAGCAGACCCACCACTACTGGCAGCTGGCGATGGGGTGGATGCAGGCACACCCCAACGAACTCAAATTCGTACTGGGCTTCTTTCACTCCCCCCTGCTGGCAAGACCGGCCCGCAGCCAGATCTTGAACGATGCCCTGCGCTTTCTGCCCGCCCTGCTGGCAAAGGGGCAGGCAAGCGGCGAGCTGATGCAGGCTCCCGCCCCACTGTTGCTGGAGGTGTGTCAGGGCCAGTTTCTCGCCTGCGCATCACTGTTTGTCGATCAGCCGGCGCTGGGACAGGACGACTACTGGCAAGCCAGTGCCTTCGCCCTCTTCTGGTCAGCCATCTCAGGAGCCAATCCCCATGCAAACACGGATGTTTGAATCTGCGGCCGCCCTTGGCCGCCGCCTCTGGATAGCCACTCTGCTCTGGGTCATAGGGCGTACCCTCTGCCGCGCCGCCCGGGTCGATGAGGCGGTGCGACAAGAGCTCGCCCCTCTGCCCGACGGCCTCACCATACGACTGGAGGTGGCGGGCCTCACCCAGGCACTGATCATCCATAAGGCAGAGGGCAACTGGCAGTGCGGCGCACAGCCCCATGCCAGCGGCGATTTGCACCCCCTGCGAGTGCGTTTCAAGCATCAGGGCATCGCCTTTCGCGCCCTCAGCTTTCGTCTCGGGGTCAATCAGGCGTTCAGCGAAAACCGCTTGCTGGTGGAGGGGGACCTGACCGTCGCCATGCATCTGGTGCGGGGGCTTGAGCAGTTGCAGTCTGTGATCCTGCCCGCCTTTATCGCGCGGCCCCTGCTGCGCCACTATCCTGCCCCGACCAACAAACTTGGCCGGGCCTGCAACATCTATCTGGGTCTGGTGACCGGCTAACGCGCAAGGAGCCTTGAAATGAGCCGCTATTACGATTTTTTCTGCCCGGTCAAACTGATGGCGGGTGAACAGGCACTGGAGCAGCTCGCCAGCGAGCTGGCCGGATTGGGCGCGCGCCGTCCGCTACTGCTCACCGACAAGGGGGTCAGCGCCACCGGACTCGCTACCCTGCTGGCCAATGTGCTGGCCGAGGGAGAGTTGCCGGTCGCTGGCATCTGGGACGAGATCCCGGCCGACTCCTCCACCGCCGTGGTGGAACGGATCGCAGCCCGTTATCGGGAGCTCAAATGTGACAGTCTGGTAGCGCTGGGGGGCGGCTCCGTCATCGACACCGCCAAAGCGGTCAATATCCTCGCCTCCATGGGCGGGGATCGGCTGCTGGATTACGCTGGCGCAGGCTGCCTGACCCGCCCCCTGCAGCCGCTGGCAGTGGTGCCGACCACGGCGGGCACAGGATCCGAGGTGACGCTGGTGGCGGTGATCAAGGATGAGGCGAGCGGGCGCAAGGTGCCCTTTACC
>NZ_CAWNYS010000425.1:0-2011 GCF_963878295.1 Aeromonas sp. HMWF014
GTTTGGTACGGGCATGAGGTCACCTTGCGCCAATTTCATTTCGATGGCGGTAGAGATGGCCTCAACGGGGGTGGATGGCGCAAAGTCGAGTGCTGATTTGAGCAAGTCCGGGGTGCTAAAGACGATGCCCCTGGCTTCCACATGAGCCAGACCAAGGTGAATGGCCTGCTCTGCCGGGGTAAAGAGGCTGTCGGTGGCGTGTTTCATGGCGGTATCGAGTTGCTCGCTCTGGCCGTGCGCTTTGACCTTTTCGCTGGCCAGCTGAAACTGCGGATAACTGCTGAGTTTCTGCTCGGCCTTGTCTTGCGCGAGCGGGGTGTAGAGGTGGAGTTTGTTGCCACTTCTTGCCAGCTGGTTGAGGGTGGTGCCGGTCATCTGTCTGGCGCTGAGCGCCGCCAGGACGGTGGCCTCTTTGTGGGCGGTGCTGCCGATGCCGGTGACGTAGTTGTGACCAAGTTTCAGTGCCCGGTCGGTGGGGAGGGTGAGCTCCCCGGTGGGCGTCTCGACGCGCAAGAGCCCGGTCTCCACTGACGTCACGGTCAGCGTCTGCTGGGCTTTGAGCTCGCCCTGTGCTTCACGGCCCAGCACCTTGAGGGTATCGCCGGCTGCTACCTCGATGCGCTGGCTCTCAAAAAGTGACCAGCTGCTGTCTATGGCGCGCACTTTTTGCACCTGGCGCGTCCCTTGCTCGCCGACCAGCACCAGTGAGTGGGTCTTATCGGCCACCTGCTCGATGCGGTAGCGATGCATGGTTTTGCTCTTGTCGTCCCACTGCTCCATCACCATGCCGGCGCGGTAGGTGTCCCGCTGATGGCGGGTCTTGCTGTCGAGCCAGACCGGGGAGAGGACGTTCAGGGTGACATCAGGCCCGTGCAGTTGGCCTGCATCTCGCAGGGCACTGCGAATGTCGCAGGTAAGCTGGGTCTGGTCACGAGCCCCAGAAACTTGCGCGACCACCTGCTCGCCTTGCTGCAGGCGCGTCACGTAGTCGTGGGCCAGCGCGGCAAAGCGCGGGGCCTTGTCCGACTCGCTGACCACCGACGCCTGGATCTTGGGGGCGTCGTAGAAGCGATACTCCGCGGCCCCGGTCTGTTTGATGACCGAGAGGGCGTTGCCCACCCCGTTTCTTCGCTCGCTATCGAGCAGCAGGAGCTGGACATCGCTGGCGCGCGCCTTCTCGAGCAGCAATACCGCATCTTTGAGGGTCAGGGTTTCTGCCTGCTCGACAATCAGGGTGCTGTGGGGCGTGAACACACTATCCGCATTGAGGTTATGGCGCGGGGCGACGTGGCCTGCCAGGGTGTCACTTTGGGAAAGCAGCTGGGCCGAGCGGTTGTCGCTGGCCAGGATCATCACCTCCCGCCCCTGCTCGCGGGCCATGAGCGTTGCATCTTCCAGGCGCTCGATGGTCTGGGTCATCCCGCCCTTGCCTGACAGGATAGCCAGTGGGGCTTTGTCTTGCGCCAATACCGAGTAGGCGTCCGCATAAGGGCGGTGGCGCGCCTGGGCCTGAGCCGGGAAGGTAGCGACAGGCGGGCGGGCATTGAGCTCCTTGGCAAGCTGTGAGACCGACAGCTCATTGAGCAGGTGAATGTCGGAGGTAAAAATTCCTTTCTCTTTGTCCAGCGGGATCAGCCGTTCACGGGAGAGGGCCTGCTCAATGCCGTCTCGGGCCGCATTGACCAGCCCCGGCTCTGACGGGAGTTGGCTGATGGTGGCTGCCAAGAGCTCGGAGTAGGAGAACTGCACCTTTTTGTCAGAGAGCAGCGAGATGGCCTGGCCCACTGCATGCTGGATGTCCTGGGGGGAGGACTCGATAGGTTGCCTGTCCTTGGCGCGCTCATCGGCATTGGCCAGATACAGGGGCAGGTCAAAGCCCTCTTTATCCAGGCGGGCGCGCCAGTCGGCCAGCAAGAGCTCGGGATCGGCCACCGCCTTCTCCTTGCGGGTATCGAGGGTGGCCACATCGCGGGACTTGGGAGAGGCATCCGGGCCAACAGCCTCATTGATC
>NZ_CAWNYS010000426.1:0-1093 GCF_963878295.1 Aeromonas sp. HMWF014
ATCTATGGTCACATCGGCTGCATGATGACCGCCTGCGACGCCTTCATGCGCGACATCCAGCCCTTCTTCCTGGCAGACGGGGTGGCGGACTTCTCCCTGGCCGATCACCAGATGGCACTGGACTACGTGGCGACCCGCTGCGGCAAGGTGATCCCCTGCGAGGAGGTGCTGGCGCTCGCTCCGGTTTCCGCTTTCGCCGCCCAGACCAATCCATTACTGACCTACGAGGGACTCAAGGCGCGGCTGCTGAGCCATATCGATGAGGACGAAGGGGAGTTTGACCCGGACGAGAACCTCATCGACTACGGCCTGGATTCGGTGCGCATCATGTCCCTGCTCACTGAGTGGCGCGCCGCCGGGGTGGAGCTGGGTTTCGTGGATCTCGCTAAGCTGCCGACCCTTAACGGCTGGTGGCGTGTGATCGAAACAAAGCTTGCCGAACAAAAGACCCTGGAGGTGACCCCATGAGTCGCTTCCCGCTGACCATACCCCAACAGGGGCTCTGGTCCGGTCATCTACTCAACGACGACAAGGCGATGTTCAACACCGCCGAGTGTATCGCCTTCGATGGCAAGGTCGACGCAGCCCTGCTGGTGGCGGCACTCACTCGGGCTGTGGGTGAGTGCGAAGCGCTCAAGGGCTATTTCGAAGACGATGGGGAGGCGGTCTGTTTCGTCTCCTCCAATGTGCCACTCGCCTATGACGAGGTGAACCTTGAAAGCGATGACGAGGCTGCTGCCCGCGACTGGGCTTGGGCCGATCTGCGCCGACCGTTCGCATTGACCGAGGCGGCTCCCTGCCGCTTCGCCCTGCTGCGCGGCCCCGGCCGGGATTACCTCTACAGCTGCGTGCACCACATCGCGCTGGACGGCTTTGGCACCACCTTGCTGTTCCAGCGTATCGCCGAACTCTATGGCGAAGGGCTGGCCGGGGCTGCGCCGTCGCCATCGCCGTTTGGCCTGCTGGATGAGGTACTGGCCGAAGAGCGGGCCCGCGAAGAGGGTGGTAAGAACGCCGCCGCTCGCGCTTTCTGGCAGGCGCAATTGCAGGCTTGGCCCGAGGTGACATCCTTTAGCGACTCTCGCGCCCTCAT
>NZ_CAWNYS010000426.1:1103-5329 GCF_963878295.1 Aeromonas sp. HMWF014
TGGCCCGATCTGCTGCTGGCCGGGCTCTCGGCCCAGCTGTCGCTTGCCAGCGGCCAGCAACAGACCCTGCTCGGCCTGATGATGATGAACCGCATCGGCTCGGCGTCGCTGACCGTGCCCTGCATGCAGATGAACATCACCCCGTTGGCGCTGGCCCTCGACGAGGGGCTGGATCTGGCGGGGGCCGCTGGGGCCGTGGCCAAGGCCAAGCGCGGTGTGCGCAAGCACCAGCACTACCGCTACGAGCTGCTTCGCCGAGAACTGGGCCTGGTGGGGGGAGACAAGCGATTGTTCGGCCCCCTGGTCAACATCATGCCGTTCGATCACGCCCGTCGCTTCGGGCCGCTCAGTGCCCATATCCTCAATATCAGCGCCGGGCCGGTGGAGGATCTCACCATAGAGGTGCAGGTGGGCGCCGATGGTCAACCCAGGCTGGATCTGGACGCCAATCCCAATTGCTACCAGCAGGCCGATCTGGCGACTATCGCCGATACCCTGTTCGCTCTGCTGGGCCGCTGGCTGGCCCAGCCCGCCCAGACCCTGGGCACCCTCAAGGCCGACTGGCTGGCCGAGCAGCGGCTGGGATCCATGATCAAGGCTCCGGCTCACGAAGTGATCAAGGTGCGCCCTGTGCTGGACGCGCTCAGCCACTTCGCCGCCCAGACCCCGAACAAGATTGCCCTGATACAGGGGGAGGCGAGCGTCAGCTATGAGGCGCTGTTGGCTCGTTGCGAGCAGATGGCGGCGGCCCTGCAGGCCGCCGGCGTTGCCCCCGGCGACAAGGTGGGCGTCATGCAGGCCCGCAGCCCCCAGGCCATCTTCGCCCAGCTGGCGGTGTTGCTGGCGGGCGCCGTCTATGTGCCGCTCGACCCCGAGCAGCCGCTGGAGCGCCAGGGCCATATCCTGCGCCTTGGCGAGGTCAAGACCCTGATCACCCAGGCGGAGTATCGTCACAAGCTGGCCAGCCTGTTCGAAGGGCGGACCCTCTTGGCGGGGGATCTGCTGAGCGACAACCGCTTGAATCAGCCGGCTGCTGGTCGCGCCGTCGCTTACCTGATGTTCACCTCGGGCTCGACCGGTCTGCCCAAGGGGGTGGCGGTCAGTCACGGGGCGCTCGATCACTTCGCCGCCGCCGCCCGCTGCCGCTATCACCTGGATGAAGGAGCGCGGATGCTGCAATTTGCCCCCTTCAACTTCGACGCCAGCATAGAGGAGGTATTCGCTACCTTAAGCGCTGGCGCTACCCTGGTGCTGCGCACCGACACCCTGCTCGAATCCATGCCCGCCTTTGCCGCCGGGGCGGAGGAGATGGGGATCACCCACCTCGATCTGCCCACGGCGTACTGGAACGAGTGGGTGGTGGCGCTGACGGCGGGCCAGGCCCACATTCCCTCGGGATTGGCCACCGTCATCATTGGCGGCGAGGCGGTCTACCCCGAGCAGTTGGCCCAGTGGCAGCGGCAGGGGCGTTTTGATGTGCGCCTGTTCAACACCTACGGCCCCACCGAGACCACTGTGGTAGTCACCACCCAGGAGCTGCAGCAGGAAGACCCGAACCAGACCCAGTTGCCCATCGGCCTGCCGCTGCCCGGCATGCAGGCGCTCATTCTGGGGGCAGGGGATCAGCCTGCCAGCGAGGGGGAGCTGGTGCTGCTCGGCCCGCAGCTTGCCAACGGCTATGTGGGTGGGGAGCAAGGGAGCTTTGAGACCCTTCGGGTCGGTGAGCAGACCCTGCCTGTTTATCGCACTGGCGACAGGGTGCGGCAGGTGGCTGGCCGCCTGGTCTATCTGGGTCGGCGCGACAACGAGTTCAAGATCAGCGGCTATCGCATCCAGCCCGGCGAGGTGGAGGCCCAGTTGCTGGCCCTGCCCGGGGTGGACGAGGCCTGCGTGCAGGGTATTAGCCTTGGCAGCGTGCGCCGGCTGGTGGCTTTCGTGGCAGGGCCGGAGCGTGACAGCCGGGCCATCAAGGCGCAGCTCGCCAAGGTGCTGCCCGCCGCCATGATCCCCACCGATTATCGCCACTATGACCAGCTGCCTCGCACCGGCTCCAACAAGCTGGATCGCAAGGCCCTGCTGGCTCAGTACCAGGGGGGGGGCGAGGCGCTACTCCTTGGCAAAGAGTCCCTCGGCAGCGAGACGGAGAACCGGGTCGGCGCCATCTGGCAGCAGATCCTGGGGCTCGCCACCATGGCGCCGGCGGACAACTTCTTCGAGCTGGGGGGGCAGTCCCTGCAGACCATACAGATAGTGAACCGGCTCGGCGCCGAGTTCGGGGTACAGGTCAAGGTCTCCGATGTGTTCGATCATCCCCGTCTCGATGACTTCTGCCGCTTCCTCGACGGCAAGCTGACCGAGGATGAAGAGAGCGTGGAGATGGTGTGGTGATGAGCAAGGAGCAACAAGCAATGGCTTTTGATTTCAGTGGCAAGCGGGTCTGGGTGACCGGGGCCGGCCGTGGCATAGGGCGCGAGGTGGCGGAGCAGTTCGTGGCCGCTGGCGCCGCCGTGGTGGGGCTGGATCTGGCGTTTCCCGAGGCTGGCTACCCCTATGCCACCCGGCTGCTCGACATCGGTGATGCCGCGGCGGTCAACACCTGCTGCACGCAGCTGCTGGCGGACGGCGGGCTGGATGTGCTGGTCAACGGAGCCGGGGTCTTGCGCCTCGGTCCCACCGAAGCCTTGAGCGATGACGACTGGCACGACTGCATGACAGTCAACGCCAGCGGCGTCTTCTATCTGCTGCGGGCCCTGGTGCCCCACTTCAAGGCGCAGCGGTGCGGCGCCATCGTCACCATCGGCTCCAACGCGGCCCATGTGCCGCGCATGCAGATGGCGGCTTACTGCGCCTCCAAGGCAGCGGTCACCAGCCTGACCCAGACGGTGGGGCTGGAGCTGGCCCCCTTTGGCGTGCGGGTCAACCTGGTGTCTCCGGGCTCTACGGATACCCCCATGCTGCGGGGCATGCTGCCGGACGAGGTGGCCATGGCCCGCACCATTGCCGGGCTGCCGGATCAGTTCAAGCTCGGTATTCCCCTGCGCAAAATCGCCACCCCGGCGGAGATCGCCAATACCGTGCTCTTCCTGGCATCCAGCCTGGCCAGCCATATCACGCTGCAGGATCTGGTCGTCGACGGCGGCGCCACCCTGAGCGCCTGAGGTAAGTGATGAACAATATGATAACGCTGCTAAAACAGCTGGAACGTCAGGGGGTCAGGCTGGCCCTCAACGACAAGGGGCAGCTGGTCTCCCAGTCGAGCAAGGAGGCGCTGACCCCCGCCATTGGCGCCACCATCAAGGCGCACAAGGATGAGCTGGTGCGCTGTCTGGCCGCCCGCGCCGCCTTCGAGGCGCCCATTCTTGCGCAAAGTGAAGCGCAAGGGGCCCTGCGCGGGCCGCTCTCATCCTCCCAGAGCGGACTCTGGTTTATCGAGCAGTACGAGGAGGCCTCCCACCTCTACAATATGCCGGTCTATTTTCGCGTACACGGCGAGCTGGATACGGCGGCGCTGGCGTTTGCCTTCGATCACCTGTTTGCCCGCCACCCCAGCATGCGCACCCGTTTCGTCAAGGACGAGACGGGCAGAGGGGCTCAGGAGATACTGCCGCACCTTCCCTTCACCTTGCCCGTTGAAGACGTCAGCCAGCAGCCGCAAGCCGAGCGCGAGGCCTATGTGGCCAGGCGGGTGCGCGAAGAGATAGGGCGCCCCTTCTCCCTGACCAAAGGGGACCTCAGCCGGGTGCAGCTGATTCGCCTCGGCGAGCGCGAGCATGTGCTGCTGATCACCCAGCACCACATCATCTCGGACGGCTGGTCGGTCAAGAACATGTTTGCCGACTTGAAGCGCGCCTTCCTGGCCCATCAGAACCGGGAGCCCTTGAGCGTGCCCGAGTTGCCGCTCACCTATCTTGACTATGCCCACTGGTTCAATTCGCCGCGCTTTCTTGACTATCACGCCGAGTTCAAGCCGTTTTGGGTTGACCGCCTCAGTGGCAGCCCCGAGGTGCACGGCCTGCCGCTCGACAAGCCGCGGCCGGCCCATCAGGCCAGCGGCGGCGAGCTGGTCTTCTCCACCATCGACAACGCCCTGTGGGAGAGCTTCAAGCGGCTGTGCCAGCGCCACAACACCTCCAACTTCATCGGCCTGCACGCCCTGTTTGCCCTGTTGATGGTGCGCCAGAGCGGCGAGAAGGAAGTGGTCATCGGCACGCCGCTCGCCTATCGTG
>NZ_CAWNYS010000427.1:0-2677 GCF_963878295.1 Aeromonas sp. HMWF014
ATGTCACACCTCTAACGATATCAGACTACAAAACGTTACGTAAGAGGCACTGCAATGCAAACGTGACTGTTAGTGATGGTACTGAATACCTTTGTCCCGGTATGGGGGTGACAGCTAATGGGGCTCCACTTCATGCAGTGTTTAATTCAGATAAAGTTATATTTATGTTCAATCAATACTTTGAATTCATAAAAGCAAATATAGAGCATATTTTGGAGTCCGACCCAAGTAAAAGGAATAATGAAACTGTAACTATTGGTATGGAGTTTTTGCATGATAAAAATATTATCGCATACAAGGTCAAAGAGACAGGGTTTATGTTTACACTATGTGAACAATAAGTATCTGTTAGTTTGGTTTAAATATGTTATCTCGTCTATTTTATTTGATCGTATTTCGTATGCTGGGTGAAATCGTAGGTTGGTGCTGAACGAAGTGAAGCCCAACGTTTACCACGAACCTTCTTAATCAAGGCAATAATCGGATAATTCGGCCTTATTCGATTATTGCTATCCCCTCGTTCAGGCATTGGCGGATTGGTTTTACGCCGCATGTTGGGCTTCGCTGCGCTCAGCACCAACCTACGCTCAGCACCAACCTACGCTCAGCACCAACCTACGCTCAGCGCCAACCTACGCCCCAACCCGCATCTAAGCCCCCAACCCTGCCTTGGCCCCACTCTTGCTATGTCTTATCCCATTGATGGCCGTTGCCGCCCTGAAGATCCTGCCGTGATCCGCCCCGAACGGGGTGGTTCACGGGGGAGGGCGGCCCGGCAGAGACCTTCTGATGGGAGCCGTGACAGTGCAAGACACAACCAATACCTTGCCCCCGCAGCGCTGGCTGCAACTGGAGTTAAAGGCCATCGACAGCCAGGTTGGCCGCTGGCAGAGCCGCCGTTTTGAGATTGCGGCGCTACATCCTGCTGAAGCCGAAGCGGCCGGTGCGCTGCCCCTTACCCTGTTTCGCGACGAGCGGGGGGATTATCGCTTTAATTTGAGCTCCGGTTCGCCGCGCCTTTTTATTACCGGGACTGTCACCGGAAGCCGCGTGGACAATGGCTTTGTGGCCGATGGCCTGACCCTGAGCCAGACCGTGGCCGCCGCCTATATGGATGGCGAGCGGCAGGTGCTCTCCTGCCCGCTGCCCGAAGCGCTGCAAGCCTGGGTGGAGGCCTTTATCGGGCGTCACGGCGAGCTGCTGGAGGCCCGTCGCAAGGGCAAGAAGGGTAAGGGTCGGGCGCAGGATCAGCTCGGTCTCGATACGGCTGTAGCGACATCAAGAGACGCCGTAGATCAAGCCAATTGCGGCGCCGTCAGAGCCACCGGCCCCGATGGTCGCGAGCGTGGCAGCGACGCTGGAACCAGTGCCGGAAACAAGGCCGGAAACAGTGCCCATGAGTGAGTTCCTCAAGCGCTGGCACTCTCGCAAGAGTGAGGCGCGCAAGCATCAGGTATTGCAGCCGAGGGAAGAGGCCACCCCAGAGGTGATTGCGATTCCCATCGAAGGCAGTGGCGAAGGTGAAATATCAGATACCGCGCTGGATAGCACCGTAGTCAGCACTGACAAGGGGAGCTGTGAACCCCTTGCCGTTGAGGGGGCCGAGAGTGGCGAACCGCCGCTAACAACGGCGCAGCCGGGCAAGGCCAGGCTCCCCGACAAGGAGGCGCTGCGGGCCATGTTTCGCAACCACAAGCCTGACGGGCTCGACGACTACACCCAGGATTTCAGCCAGCCGGAGCTGCTGCCCGCGGCCCTGACCGCCGGGCTGCGCAACTGGCTGGTGGAGCAGGTGATCGCCCCGGAGAGCGAATCGGCCAATCCGGCCAGCGGATCCGCTGAACCGGTTGCGGTTGCCAGCGTTGCCGCCGCCGACGAGCCGCACGGGTTGGCTGATAACCATTCTCAAACCCCCACCGACGATCGGGACATTTTGGCTTCCTGTGATGGGCAAAATGTCTCAGCCAAAGATAAGGGAATGGAACCTTCAGGATCCTGACTCCCTGTCAGTCACTTTTTTTTCGGGGGAGTTGGCTCGGCTCTTGCTTTCTCGGCTTACCAACAAGCGCCCATCCCACGAGGTGGCGCGCACAGGAGCGTATGTGATCACCGAACACCCCATAACCACATCTGTCACAAAGCTGACCGACGAAGCGGCCGGGCATAACGCGCGTGCTCGCGCCTATGCCCTGCGGCATACGGTCAAGACCGACAACCTGATCCCGGCCACTGTCTCTTACCAGAGTCAAGGGCGCTTGCTGCTGGTCGGCCCGGAAGATCGCATTCGCCGCGCCGCCAGCCTGCTGCCAGCCGGGGTGAAGCCCACTCTGCTGGTGACCGAGCCGGTCCACGATGCCGAGGCGGCGGATCTCGAAACCATCTTCGACGCCACCGCATCTCTCGATGCCCTGACCCTGCGCGAGCCGAGCCTGACAGGGTATCTCGGTCAGTTCCAGCTCACCGGCCTCAATGGTCAGGGTGAGCGGATTGAGCTCGCCGCGATCTGCTTCCCGCAGCAAACGGCTGCTGTCAGTGAACAGCCGCGCTTTGATCTGGTGGCCGATCTGGGCTGCACCCCGCGGTTTGCGCTGGAACGCCCGCCGGTGGGTTATCTGCATCTCTTTGATGACGATGGGCTGGCCGAACGACTCGCAGAACTTTGCGCGCTGACCGGTAT
>NZ_CAWNYS010000428.1:0-3120 GCF_963878295.1 Aeromonas sp. HMWF014
ATATGGAACATGCTATTTGCGAGGGGGTGACATGGAAATGTCACCCCATTTTTTATGGCCCGCTGGCTGAGTCGCTCCCGGAAAAAGACCGCCGGTTGGCGGTCTTTGCTCTGTTCAGCCCGACGGCTCATGATCAGGCGATACCTGCCAGCAGTCGGCTCCAGTTGCGCTTGCTGGCAACGAAGCCATCGTGCAGATTGCGATACTCCAGCTGCAGCTTCAACTTGTCATAGCGGGCCAGCGCCTTGCGCTTGCGCTGTTCCAGCAGGCGCTTGCGGCTGGCGTAGTAGTGCTGTAACTGCTGGCTCAGCTTGTCGTACTCCTCCTGCAACAGTGCCTGCCATAGCTCCCGGTCATCGCGTTTGCGCAACTTGGCCTGCGCCCGTTTGAGCTGCATCTCCAGTCTGGCTTGTTCGATCAGTTCTTCCGGACAGGATCTCAGATCCCGGGTCAGCCCGCACCAGGAGGCGCTGCGGATCAGCCACTTGGTGGGATCGAACTGCCACCAGTGGATGCCGTTGCGATAGTCGTTCTCGAACAGGTGGTGGAAGTTATGATAGCCCTCGCCAAAGGTGAAGAAGGCCAGGATGCCGTTGTCCCGCGCCGTATTGCGGTCGGTAAACGGCTGGCTGCCCCAGATGTGGGCCAGGGAGTTGATGAAGAAGGTGGTGTGGTGGGTCATCACCATGCGCAGCACCCCGGCCAACAGCAGCATGCCGAGCAGGTCGCCGTGGACAAGTCCCAGCAGCAGCGGGATCCCCAGGTTGGTGGCCAGGGTCAGCGCCAGATAGTGTTTGTGCTGGAAGACGACGACGGGGTTGTTCTGCAGATCCCGCACGTTGCTGTAATCGTTGTAGATATCGCGCTGGTACTCGCGCAGCATCCAGCCGATGTGGGAGTACCAGAAGCCGCGACCTGCGCTGTAGGGATCCTTCAGGTTGTCATCCACGTGGCGATGGTGACGACGGTGATCGGAAGACCAGTGCTGGGCCGAGTTTTGCAAGGCGAGGGCACCGCCGATGGCGAGGATCCACTGCAGGATCGGGTGGGCCTTGTAGGCCTTGTGCGACCAGAGGCGGTGATAGCCGGCCGTGATGGAGATACCGCTATAACAGAACAGCAGCAGAAAGCAGCTCCACTGCCAGAGGTCATAGCCATGGGTCATGCCGTACCAGGGCACGGCGATCAGTGCGGTCAACCCGGAGAGGGCAAACAGCAGGGTATTGGTCATGATGATCGGTGGGCGTTCCATCTCACTCGGTTCCTTTCAGCGAACAGCTGTGCGCCATTCTCCACGCAGCCAGAATTCGGGTCAATGGTAAAAAAGTAGGAGACAAACCTGATCCCGACTCGGCCTTCGGGTTATCATCTGGCCTCGATAACCTGAAGGTGACTGTTTTCGTGGGTATTCGCGCGCAACAAAAAGAAAAAACCCGGCGTACGCTGATCGATGCTGCGTTCAGTCAACTGTGCGCCAATCGCAGCTTTTCCAACCTCAGCCTGCGGGAAGTAGCGCGGGAGGCGGGTATAGCACCGACCTCTTTCTATCGCCATTTTCGCGACATGGAGGAGCTGGGGCTGACCCTGGTGGATGAAGGTGGCCTGACCCTGCGTCAGTTGATGCGTCAGGCGCGTCAGCGCATCGCCGGCGGCGGCAGCGTCATCAGTACCTCGGTACAGACCTTCATGGAGTTCGTCGAGAACAATCCGAACATCTTCCGGCTGCTGCTGCGTGAGCGTTCCGGTACCTCGGCGGCATTTCGGCAGGCGGTGGCGCGGGAGATACAGCACTTCATCGCCGAGCTGACCGATTATCTCGAAGCCACCACGGGGGCGCCGAGGGAAGAGGCCTACATCCAGGCCGAAGCCATGGTGACCATCGTCTTCAGCGCCGGTGCAGATGCCCTCGACATGACCTGCGAAGAGTGCCGGGCCTTGTCTGATCGCACCATACGCCAGCTGCGCATGATCGCCATGGGTGCCGAGGTTCAGAACCAGAAGCGCCGCCAACCCCTTTCTTAAACCAAGGATGGACACTTCCATGCATGATCAGAATCCGATCCCGAAGAAACCCCTGCTGCTGGCCCTGCTCATTGGCATCTGTTGGGATGCTTCCCTGTCGGTGCTGACCGAGTCGGTGCTCCCCTTCTCCTTCTTCCCCATGATTGCCCTGGTGTTGGCTGCCTATCAGCTCTACCAGCACTATCGTCACGTGTCGCTGGAGGGCAATATACCGCTCTGCATGCTGCTCTGCCTTTTCATCGGCGGCTTCGGCCACTCGGCGCTGGTCAAGGTGCAGTACCCCGAGCTTGGCAGCAACTTCTTCGCGCTCATCATGATGTTGCTGCTGCTGGCTGTGCTGTCGATCAAGCTGGGTATCAGTGTGGGGAAAAAAGAGAAGGAGTGACGGGCACTCCTTCCTGACAGACAGAGGTGCTGTCTTATTCGGCGTTGTTTATCTCTGTGCCATGCTGTTTGGCTTCTATGATGGCTTTGAGTCTGGCGCGAATATCCACCATGCCAAAGACGCCGAATACCAGTATCAGTATGACTTCAAGTTTTGTGACCACGAAATAGGGCTTGCAGGCAGACTTCACCATGCTGGCTTGCACTAGGTGGACCAGGGCGATGAGCAGGCCGCAGATCGGCAAAAGATCATTCAGCTTGCCAGGTAGCGGAGCCACCAGACTGACCAGCACGCCTAACCAGAAGAACAGGGTCAGCCCCATCGCCAACAGAGTAAATACCCGCTTCATCGTTTACCTCCCGTAGATAGAGTTGATAGCAGACCTGACCGGCCTGCTTGTCCTTGAGCAGTTGCCCAAATTGACGGGGAGGGGCACAGCGCCCATTTCCCCCCGCCCACCCGGTATTTAAACCGCAGCGTCATTCTTGGTGTCCCGTAGATAGAGTTGATAGCAGACCTGGCCGGCCTGCTTGTTCTTGAGCAGTTGCCAGCTGGCGGGCAGTGCCAGATCCGCCATCTCCTTCTCCCGCTCCAGATAGATGAGGGCATCCTTTGCCAGCCAGCCGCGCTGCTCCAGTAGCTCACACACTTGGGGCAGCAGCTCGCGCCGAAACGGCGGATCGAGAAACACCAGATCGAACGGCGTGGCCGGA
>NZ_CAWNYS010000429.1:0-13563 GCF_963878295.1 Aeromonas sp. HMWF014
GGGCAATCGGCTGCCCCACAAGAGCGACCCGGTCGGTTTCTACTGCGAGCAGTACCCGTCGTTCGCCTCCGTGGTCTACGACCACGAGCAGTACCAGTGGCAGGATGCCGCCTGGCGCGAGAGTCAGCAGAATGACAAGCGGGATCAGCCGCTCTCCATTTACGAGCTGCACGTCGGCTCCTGGAAGCGCCACCCCAACGGTGACAGCTTGAGCTGGCGCGAGCTGGCGGTGGATCTGGTTGCCTACATCAAAGAGATGGGGTACACCCACATCGAGCTGCTGCCGGTCTCCGAGCATCCGTTCAGCGGCTCCTGGGGCTACCAGCCGGTGGGTATGTTCTCCCCCACCAGCCGCTACGGCAGCGCCGACGACTTCAAATATTTCGTCGACCAGTGCCACCAGGCTGGCATCGGCGTCATCCTGGACTGGGTACCCGCCCACTTTCCGTCCGATGCCCACGGTCTGGCCCGTTTCGACGGCACCCCGCTCTATGAGTACGAAGATCCGCGCCGTGGCTGGCACCCGGACTGGAACTCCTACATTTACGATTTCGGTCGTAATACGGTGCGCCAGTTCCTGGTGGCGAGCGCCCTGTTCTGGCTCGACAAGTTCCACATCGATGGCCTGCGGGTGGATGCGGTCGCCTCCATGCTCTATCTGGACTATTCGCGCAATGCGGGCGAGTGGGTGCCGAACGTTGACGGCGGCAACCACAACTACGAGGCGATCAGCCTCTTGAAGTGGACCAACGAAGAGGTGTACGGCAAGTATCCCCACGCCATGACCATCGCCGAGGAGTCCACCGCCTTTGCCGGCGTCTCCCGCCCGACCTTCCTCGGTGGCCTCGGTTTTGGCTTCAAGTGGAATATGGGCTGGATGCACGACACCCTCACCTATATGCAAAAAGAGCCTATTCACCGTCGCTACCACCACAACGACATGACCTTCTCCATGGTGTATCACTATGACGAGAACTTCATCCTGTCGCTCTCCCACGACGAGGTGGTGCACGGCAAGCACTCCATGCTCTACAAGATGCCCGGTGACGAGTGGCAGCAAGCCGCCAACCTGCGCGCCTACATGGGCTTCATGTATGCCCACCCGGGCAAGAAGCTCAACTTCATGGGCACCGAGATCGCCCAGAGCAACGAGTGGAACCACGATGCCCAGCTGCCGTGGCACCTGCTGCAGTACCCCAAGCACGATGGCCAGCAGCGGTTGATCCGTGATCTCAACCACCTTTACCGTCATGAGCCTGCCTTGTATCAGGCCGATTATGAGCAAGTCGGCTTCCGCTGGCTGGATCACAACGATGCCGACAACAGCATCTTTGCCTGGCTGCGGGCCGACAAGCAGGGGGCCCATCCGATCATGGTGACCTGCAACTTCACCCCTGTGCCGCGTATCGCCTATCGACTCGGGGTGCCGGCCGCGGGCCGCTATCGCGTGGTGCTCAATACCGACAGCGAGCATTACTGGGGCAGCAACTATGATGTGGGTTTGGCCTTCGTCGCCGAGCCGACTCCCTGGCAGGGAATGGGGCACAGCATAGTGCTGGATCTGCCGCCGCTCGCGACCTTGTTCATCAAACAGGAGTCTTGATGTTTGCAATGGAAAAGGGGCAGGACCACCCGCTGGGTGCGCTGCTCGATGAGACAGGTTGTCACTTCTGTGTGTGGGCCCCGCAATCGGACAAGGTGGAGCTCTGCCTGTTCGACGAACAGGAGCAGGAGCTGGCCCGGCTGGCGCTGCCCGGCCGTCGGGGTCAGTACCGCTTCGGCTATGTGCGCGGCATCAAGGCCGGTCAGCGTTACGGCTATCGGGTGCATGGCACGCCCCAGGATGGGATGCTGTTCGATCCGCAGAAGCTGCTGATCGACCCCTACGCCAGGGCGCTCAGCCGGGCGATCCATTGGGATGACAAGCTGTATGAGGGCGACAGTGCAGAGATGATTGCCAAGTCGGTGGTGGTGGATGACGCCTTCGACTGGCAGGGGATTGGCAAGCCCGGGATCCCATCAGAGCGCACCGTCATCTACGAAACCCACGTCAAGGGCTTCACCCGCCAGCATCAGGGGGTGCCGAGCGAGCTGCGCGGTACCTACCTCGGCATCTCTCATCCGTTGATCCTCGAGCACATGAAGAGCCTCGGTATCACCTCGGTGCAGCTGATGCCGGTGGCGGCTTTTATGTCGGAACCCCGACTGGAGCAATTGGGACTGACCAACTACTGGGGCTACAACCCCATCGCCTTCTTCGCCCCGGAGCCGCGTTACAGCACCAAGGCAGACGAGGCGGTGACCGAGTTCAAGACCATGGTGCGTGAGCTGCACCGGGCCGGGCTCGAGGTGATACTGGACGTGGTCTACAACCACACAGCCGAATCCGGCTCCGATGGCCCCATGCTCTCATTCAAGGGGTTCGACAACGCGGGTTACTACGCCTTCGAGACGGGTGCCCACGGACCCGAATATGGCCGTCACGCCAATGTCACCGGCTGTGGCAACAGCGTCAACCTGGATCACCCCAACAGCTTGCGGCTGGTGCTGGATGCCCTGCGCTATTGGGTGACCGAGATGCAAGTGGACGGTTTCCGCTTCGATCTGGCGGTGACCCTGGCGCGGGAAGCGGGGGAGTTTGATCCCATGGGGGCCTTCTTCAAGGCCATGATGGCGGATCCCGTGCTGGCGCGAGTCAAGCTCATCGCCGAGCCCTGGGATATTGGGCCGTTTGGCTATCGGCTTGGCCAGTTTCCGAGCCAGTGGCTGGAGATCAACGACCGCTATCGCGACACGGTACGCGCCTTCTGGCGCGGTGATGCTGGCAAGATGGGGGATTTCGCCACCCGGCTGGTGGGATCGCGGGATCTCTTCCCCAAGAGCTGGCGTGCGCCCCACACCAGCGTCAACTACCTCTGCTATCACGATGGCTTCACCCTGGAGGATCTGGTCTCCTACAACCAGCGCCACAACCAGGCCAACGGAGAGGACAACCGGGACGGTCATGGCAACAACCTCTCCAACAACCACGGGGTGGAGGGGCCGACCCTGGACCCGCGGGTCAACAACTTGCGCCAGCAGCAGAAGCGCAATCTGATCGCCACCTTGCTGCTCTCTCAGGGCACGCCGCACTTCCTGGCCGGGGACGAGATGGGGCGCAGCCAGCTGGGCAACAACAACGCCTACTGTCAGGACAACCAGATCAGCTGGGTCAACTGGCAATGGCGGCCGGAAGACGAGCGGTTGTTCGCCTTCACCCAGCAGATGATGGCACTGCGGGCGGAATCGACCGTCTTCTCCAATCTGCAATTGAGTGATGACAGCTGGAACGGAACGCCCACCCATTGCCATCAGGTCAACTGGTATCACCCGGATGGCCATCAGCTCACCGATCAGGATTGGCACGCTCCCATGGGGCAGGCATTTGCCATGGATATCGGCATGCAGCTGTGTGAGGGGGAGCGCTGGTACGTGCTGTTCAACGCCAGCGATTACGATATCCAGTTCCGTCTGCCGCCGCCGGGGGAGGGGTTGGAGTGGATCCAGACCATAGACACGGCCACTAACGACGGCCTGCCCTTCCTGCCCGATGACATCAAGCGTCAGGTGGCGGTGGGCCGCGCCCACTCCCTCAAGTTGCTGGAGCGGGTCGCCCTGACGGCGGTGGCGCTGGCCGAAGAGGGGGTCGTTGCCGTGCCGGATGTTGCTGTCGTGTTGTCAACGGGATCACAGTTCCCGCTGGCGGGGTAGAGCAACGCGGCCTGACTGGCTATGCTGGGCGCCGTGATAAATGGCAAGGAGTCGGTATGAGCAACAACAATTCTGAGCAGTGGCGCAACAAGCTGAGTGCGGAGCAGTTTCGTGTCTGCTGGGAGAAGGGTACCGAGCAGCCCTACAGCGGCGCCCTGCTCCACAACCGCAAGAGTGGTGACTATCTCTGCGTCTGCTGCAAGAGCGTGCTGTTTCACTCAGGAGCAAAGTTTGACTCCGGCTGTGGCTGGCCTTCGTTCGATCGGGCCATCGAGGGCACAGTGACCTACACAGAGGACAGAAGCCACGGCATGAAGCGGGTTGAGATCACTTGTAGCCAGTGCGGATCCCACCTGGGGCACGTCTTTCCCGACGGGCCGACCGAGACCGGGCAGCGTTACTGCGTCAACAGTCTGAGTCTGGATTTCGATCCCGAGGCCTGAGCGACCAGTTTGAACATGAAAAACGGCGCCCCATCACGGAGGCGCCGTTTTTTTATGGTGCATCGTCCACCATCTGGTTCAGGCCAGCAGCATGGCGGCCCCCACCAGCAGTGCGGCAATGACCAGAATGGGCAGCTTCAATATTCGCAACAGATAGAAGCCGACGGCGGCCAGCGCCAGATCGGTCGGCACCTGTACCGCGCTCTGCCACACCGGTTGATAGAGCGCCGCCAACAGCAAGCCCACCACGGCGGCGTTGATGCCGATCACGGCCCCTGCCAACCGGGGGCGGGCCAGCCAGCCCTGCCAGCAAGGCCCCAGGGCCCACAACAGCAAAAAGCCGGGCAGGAACAGCGCCAGGGTCGCCAGCAGGGCTCCTGCCAGCGGCGTGGTTGGTAGCAGCTGAGCGCCGAGATAGGTGGCCAGGGTGAACATGGGGCCGGGCACCAGCTGGGCCAGACTGTAGCCAGTCAGAAACTGCTGCTCGTTGAGGGTGTGGCCCACGCTCTCTTGCAGCAAAGGCAGCACCACGTGGCCACCGCCAAACACCAGGCTGCCCGCCCGGTAGAAGTCGGCGACCAGCTGGCTGGCGGGGCCAGTGGCCAGCAGCGGCAGGCCGACAAACAGCAGGGCAAACAGCAGCAGGGTGGGCCAGTGGGGCTGGCGCATCGATATTGGTTGAGTGGGCGAGGGCTGTGGGACTTGGGCTTGCGACTCCCCGATGCGGGCACAGAGCAAGGCGGCGCCGAGCAAGAGGCCGAGCTGGGTCAAGAGGCCGGGTTGCCACCAGAGCGCAGCGGCTGTTGCCACCATGATCCCCTGGGCCAGCGCCGTCTTGCAGAACTGACGGCTCATGGTGAGCACAGCATCAGCGACCACCACCAACGCCAGCAACTTGAGGCCGTGCAGGGCGGCATCCAGCCAGAGGTTGGCCGTTAGTTGTCCCACCCCGATGGCGGCGGCCATCAACAGCAGGAAGGAGGGAAGGGTAAAGCCGAGAAAGGCGGCCAGTGCCCCGCCCAGGCCTGCCTTGTGGCGGCCGATGGCGAAGCCGAGCTGGCTGGAGGCTGGGCCCGGCAGCAACTGACACAACGCCAGCAGCTGGGCGAATTCGGTCTGACTCAGCCAGCCCAGCCGTTCGACGAAGGTGCGCTGGAAATAGCCGATATGGGCGGCGGGCCCGCCGAAGCTGACACAGCCCAACCACAGAAATTGAATGAATACCTGCCCCACCTGTTCACCTCCTCGTTGTCCTCATAGACCCGGTTGGGATGATATGACAAAGCGGTGACTTTTTTATGACAAATCGGGGTGGCTGGCAAAGAGCTGCGTACAGCCAGTCAGCAGGCAATGGTCACTCTGTCGGCTGGCCTGGTTGAGGCAGGTAGCAACGGTCGGCCAGCCAGCAGGCGATTGATTGGCGGCTGGCATCGAAGTGGGGCTCTGGCAGGTCGCGGGGATCGCACCAGACCCAGCCTTCGCATTTTTCCGGTTCCAGCAGTTGCGGCTCCCCTTCCACCCGGGCCAGCAGGGTGACCGAGATGTAGTGCAGCCCGCTCTCGCGCCAGGTCTCCAGGTTGTTGGTGACGGCGATGACGCTGGGATTGCTGATCCTGAACCCCGTCTCCTCGGCCACTTCCCGGATCGCCGCCGATTCGAAGCTCTCACCCAGCTCCAGATGACCGCCGGCGATGGACCAGTAGGGGGCATGGCTGCCCTTGCGCTTGCCAAGCAACACCTGGCCCTGGCTGTTGGTCAAGATAACGCCGACACCGACGCGGGGATAGGGAGTAGACATAAGAAAAGCTCCTTGCTGAAACGGCGTATTGCACCATAAAAACGGGACCACCTTAGGGCGGCTGGGCCCGTCATGCAAGTCGTCTGCGGCGTGATGGCTCAGTCCGGTGATTCTGTCCCGCTGGACCCGCATTTTGCCGGTGTGACATCCCTCGAACAGACCGAGGAAGGCCTGCGGCATGCTGGCCAGCCACTGATAGAGAGTCGCTTCTGCCTGGCGTGATCCGGGGTCGACGGCCGGGGACACCTCGGCCAGAAACTCGCCGTAGCGCTGCCAGTGTTCGAATACGATGAGCCCCCGCATGGTGAGGCGTTGGCGGATAAATTCAGGCCAATCCTGAATGTGGAGACTGGCAACTGTTTTGCGTGCAAATTATTCGGTCCCCAATTTTACTGGGGTATACTGGCCCCACTTGTCAGCGAGGTGCCCCCATGAGTGAATTGAAAAAACAGGTCTGTTTTGCCCTCTACAGTGCCTCCAATGCCGTGATGCGCGCCTACCGGCCGCTGCTGGACCGGCTGGATCTCACCTATACCCAGTACCTGGTGATGCTGTCGCTGTGGGCACGAGATGAGGTCAGTCTCAAGGAGATTGGCCAGGAGACTGGGCTGGATGCGGGGACCCTGACCCCCATCGTCAAGCGGCTGGAGAGCAAGGGCTGGCTGACCCGCACCATCTCCTGCGAGGATGAGCGGCAAAAATGCATCGGTCTGACCGAGGCTGGGCGCCAGTTGCAGCAGGAGGTTAAAGAGTGCTGTCTGGCGGACAACTTGCGCAATCAGGTGGATTTAGCCGATGCTGAGCTGGCTCAGCTCAAGCAGCTCTGCGATCGTATCTCTGCGCAACTGGGGCGCTGAGTGCGGCCAACCCATACAGTCTGAGGATCCACCCCATGAAAATTCTGTTGCCCCTGTTTACCCTGTTGCTGACAGCCTGTAGTTCCGGCCCCGATACGCCCTTGATGGAGATAGACGATGATGCCTGGCAGGCGATCTGCAAGGACGGTACCCAGGTCCAGGCCCTGGTCGAAGAGGGGATCTGCGCGGAGCATGGCGGAGTGGCCAGTTGGACGAATCAGCCAAGAGGTGGACGGATAGTAGATGATGCCGCCAATCCGTGTGATCCAGACGCCATAAAATGACAAAATTGGCCAGCTGACCAGGTTTTTTCGCGATCTCGCCTGCACTTTGTCATCTTATTCATGGTGCACTCAGTTTTCTCTTCCCATACTGGCCCCACAGTTCCAAAAGAGGAGAGACAAGATGCAAACATCCTTGGTCGGGCTCTCCATTCTGTGGGGGCTATCCAGTTTTGGTGTTCAGGGGGATTTCATCGAGAGCCGAGATTCCGTAGCGCCATCCTGGCAAGCTGAGTCCAGAGTGGAGATGGAAGGTTATCTGATCGAGCCGCTGGGCGAAGACCGCTGGCTGTTCGACAACGGCAGCGAGAGTCTGCTGGTCTCTCTGCCCCAGGGGCAGCGGGTACCCACTGGCGAGCGGTTGCGGGTGAGCGGTGAGCCCCAGCAGGAGCAGGCAGGCTGGCTGCTGCAGGTGCAGGATGTCAGCCAGGTTGCGGTCTGACAGACGTGCCATCCAGCAAGCAAAAATGAAAAAGAGGAGGCCCTGAGCCTCCTCTTTTTGTTATAGGTTTTGTCGTGATGGCAGAGAGAGTACCGCTCTGCCATCACGGCCGCTGGCGACCCTACCCCAGATGATTGAGCGGCAGCGCCGTCTTGTGCTTGATGCGACGCAGTACGAAGCTGGAGCGCACCCCGGTCACGCCCGGAATGTGGGTCAGCTTGTCCAGCAGGAAGTGCTGGTAGTGTTCCATGTCCCGCACCACCACCTTGAGCTGGTAGTCGGCGTCGTTGCCGGTAATGAGGTCGCACTCGAGCACCTCGGGCAGCTCCTTGATTGCCTTGTCGAAATTCTCGAACCGCTCCGGCGTGTGTCTGTCCATGGAGATATGGATATAAGCGGTGAGGGTGAGCCCCAACTGGCGCGCGTTGAGCAGGGTGACGTGGGTATCGATGAGACCTGCATCCTCCAGCGCCTTGACCCGGCGGGAGCAGGGGGAGGGGGAGAGCCCGACCAGCTCGGCCAGCTCCAGGTTGCTGATGCGGCCATTTTCCTGCATCAACTCCAGAATATGCCTGTCTATGCGATCAAGTTTCAGCATTCTCCGTTCCTCGTTGCAATTACTAATTCACTTTTCCTAGATTAAGGGTGAACTATTGCAAAAACAACTGAAAAGACATGCTACTTCGCAACCACTCACCGCGCAGGGAGGGATACTATGGTTACATCTTCCGGTGGCAAAGCAGATACCTGACCGGGTCTCTGTGGTGAAGGACCTTACCGGGTCACCAACCCCATCAGCCGTCCGACCTTATCGGGAAACGACGGGCTGGAACGAGAGCACCCCCTCACCCGAAGGCAACAAAGCAGGCATCCCGGCGCCTGCTTTGTTGTTTCTGGCATTTGGCGATCAAGGGCTCGGCGGCGTGATGCGGTAGAGACAGCGGTGATCCCCGTCCAGCAGGTATTGCTCCCGCTCCACCCCGGCGGGCGCCAGCAGCTGGCGAAACAGCGCCAACTCGCTGCGACAGAAACCGCGGCACGCACGCGCCGCCGTGCAGATCGGGCAGTGGCTCTCCCATAGCAGCCAGCTGCCATCTTCCTCCTGGCGCATGTCCGCCATATAGCCCTCTCGCGTGCGCTGCTCTTTCAGGGCGGCCAGCCTGTCAGCCAGCGCTGGCTGGGTCAGCTGTGCCTGATAACGGCCCAGCTGTTGCTGCTCCCGCTGCTGGATCAGCCGCTCCATGCCCACTTTGCCAAACAGCTGCTGGATATTGTCGATAAGCTGCAGCGTCAGATCGCTGTGGCTATCGGGGAAGCGCTGCCAGGCCTGCTCGGTCAGATGCCACAAGCGCACCGGGCGGCCACGGCCGCGCGCCTCATCACGAAATCCCACCCAGCCCTCGGATGCCAGCGCGGTCAGATGCTGGCGGGCGCCCATGGAGGTCATCTGTAATTGCTCGCCCAGCGTGGCGGCGCTCTGGGGCCCGTGACTCTTGAGCAGGAACAGGATCTTGTCGGTGCTGGCGTTCATTGAGGGCTTCCCGTTATCGACAGGTACGCCAAGGATCCGGGGTATCGCAAGAGGATCTTGTCAGTACGAAGGTTCATGGGGCCATTATGGCTAGCCGCTGCATTTAAATCAACTATTCACTTTACTTAATGATGCGCCTTGCTCAGTATAAATAAACAAATAACTTTATTTAATGAGGCTGACATGGAAGGGATCAAGGGGCAGGCGACCCTCTGGGTATTGGTGATGACGGTGATACTGGCCATAGCAGGCTTCAGCCTGCCTTCACCCGTGCTGGCGCCACTGATGCTGGATCCGGCGCAGGGCATGCTGACAGCTGAGGCATCGGACTGGAGCCGCAAAGTGTGGCTGGGGGTCATTATGGGGCTCTATCCGCTGTTTCAGCTGGTGGGATCCCCCAGTCTGGGGCGACTCTCGGACCGCCACGGCCGCAAACCTATCCTGACGGTCTGTCTGGTCGGCGTGCTGGCAGGGTATGCCCTGATGGCGCTCGGGATCGTCTGGCGATCTTTGCCACTCTTGCTGCTGAGTCGGGTGGTAGAGGGATTCTTCAATGGCAACATCGCCATCGTGCAGGCCATGGCGGCAGATATGAGCAGTAGCCAGACCAAGACCCGTAACTTCGCCTGGATCAACATCGGCATGAATCTGGGCTGGGTAGTAGGACCGATGATAGGAGGCTACGCGGCGGTGATCTCGGGCGATTACAGCCTGGCCGCCTGGTTGGCGGTGGCCATGACCCTGGTCAACCTCTTACTGGTGCTCTGGTTGTTGCCCAATAAGGCCCCGGTTGCCCTCAGCCAGCAGGCGCCATCGCTCTCTTCCCGTCAGCTCTTGCTGCAACCGGCGCTGCTGCCCTACTTCATGCTGACCCTGCTCAGCTACGGGTCGGTGCAGCTCTATTTCACCTACTTCAACGTCTGGCTGGTGGATCGGCTGGCCTGGGATCCGGCCCAGTTGGCGCAGGCCTCGGTACTGGTGAGCCTACCTATGATGGCGGGCTCCTGGCTCGGTGCCCGGTTCGCTCGCCATTGGCGCGGCAGCTCCCTCGGGATCGTCGGTCATCTGGTGATGGCGGCGGGCATGTTGCTCTTTATCCTGCCCAGCCACTGGTGGGGGCTGGCGCTCACCTTCATCCCGGCCGGCATCGGCATGAGCCTGGGGGAGCTGGCCACTTCGGTGGCGGTCTCCAACCGTAGCCACCCCGAGCAGCAGGGGCAGGCGATGGGGCTCTATCGCGGGTTGGCGGTGGTCGGCTCAATCCTGGCGGTCGTGGTGGGCAGCCTGGCATTGCTGGTGGGCACCGAGTGGCCCTTCTATCTGGCCGCGATCTCTGGCCTGCTCTGTGCCCTCGGTTTCTACGGTCTGCGCAAACGGGCTGATCGACGCCAGCGTCTAGCGAGCTGTGTCGAGCCGGGTTGAGGAGCCGTGGACGCGAGGGACTTGCCGTGTGCCCCAGTCAGATCACAGTTCGGCGATCCGCTATCGGGCAAGGCTTGCATCGGGGCGTCGGGTCTGGGACGGTAAGGCTCTTTGCTGATTTGTTTGAGGCTGGAGGAGCTATGAGTGAGTACAAGGCCATCGCGCTGGATATGGATGGCACCCTGCTGACCCGGGATCACCAGATCTCGTCGGCAACCCGGGCTGCACTGGCGCAAGCTCGCGCCCACGGCATCAAGGTGCTGCTGGTGACGGGGCGCCACTTTATGACGGCACGCCCCTTCCACCACGAGCTGGCCCTCGATACCCCCATCATCTGTAGCAATGGCGCTTATCTCTATGATCCGGCGCAGGAGCGGATCCTGGCGGGCGATCCACTGGCCGTCGCGCCGCTCACCGCACTGCTGAGAGAGGTTGAGGCGCAGCAGATGGGGGCCCTGTTTCACCTGAGCGACGGGATCGGCTACCTGGGTTGCGAGGATCACGTGACCCGAATACGCCACTGGTCGGCCAATCAGCCGGATCAGCTCAAGATCTCCCTGCTGCCTGCGGACGATCGGGCGAGCTGGCTGAAGTACCCGATCGGGAAGCTGGAGCTGTTCAATCAGGATCCTGCCCGCCTGCACACCTTTATGGGCGAGGTGGTCGAGCAGATGCCCTTTACCCGCGACTGGGCGGCCCCCTATGCGGTGGAGCTGGTGCAACCCGGTTGCAGCAAGGGCAACCGGCTGGCCCAGTGGGCGGCGAGCGAGGGGATAAGGATGGAAAACGTGGTGGCGTTTGGGGATAACAACAACGACATCAGCATGTTCGAGCAGGTGGGGCTGGCGGTCGCCATGGGCAATACCTCCCCCCATGTCCAGGCCCATGCCGACCTGGTGACAGCCGATCACAACGAGGACGGCATAGCGCTGGCGTTGCAGCGCTGGGTCTTGCCGGCGTAAAGGTCCAGCCGGGCCGGCGCGGCGAACCGTGGCCGAGCCCGCTTGCATTAATTGCCGAAGGAAAACTGGATCACCCGATCCGGGAAACGGATCCGGTTATAGTCGCGGCGCAGCCCCTCGTAATGGCGGATGGCGCGTTCGCGCTGGGCCCGGTAGTAGTCGCGCTGCTTGCTGTCGTTCTCATTGCGGATCTGCCGATCCAGCTGTTCGATATCCCGCTCTGTCCGCTCCATGTCGCTCTTGATCTCGCTGAGCTGCTTCTCCAGCTGGTACTCCTTGCGACCGCGATCGTACTGGGTGAGGAAGCTGGCATCGTTGGGGCAGACCCCCAGATACTCGGCGCCGGACTTGCCTTTGCTGTAAGCGAGCTCGGGAATGCAGTAGAGCTCCAGCCCCTTGGCATAACCCCGCTTCCACTCGGCTTCATCCACCTTGAGGCCATATTCGCCACAGGTCGACACATAGTCACGGGTCGCCTGACGGGTCTTGCCCTGTTCCCCATCCTGATAGCCCAGGTTGTACCAGCTCATGGCACGGCACTCCTCTTCCGACAGCGAGCTGCAACCGGCGAGCAGGAAAGGCAAGGTCAGCAACAGGATTTTGGGGGACATAAACGGGCTCCGGTATGGATGATGGGGGCATTCTAGTGAGGAAGCAGGGTCAGGACAAGGGGTGGGGGCGGGTCTTGGTTGACGCCGTTTTATGATGTTTTTGTCACTATTGGTGACGGGCTGGGGCTCACTTTCCTTGTGGTCATGGGCAAGGTAAACTGCGCCACCTTTTAACTGGCCCGTAACAAAAATAATGAAAGTCCTGACCGTCGATTACCGCTCGCCCGATGCGGCGCAGCGCTTCACCGAATCCCTGCGTACCACCGGCTTTGGCGTGCTGACCCATCACCCTATCCCCAAAGAGCTGGTGCAGTCCATCTATGACAACTGGTATCGCTTCTTCATGAGCGAGCAGAAGCAGGATTTCCTGTTCAATCGCGAGACCCAGGATGGCTACTTCCCGCCCTCGGTCTCCGAGGTGGCCAAGGGCCATAGCCAGAAGGACATCAAGGAGTACTTCCACCTCTACCCCTGGGGCCAGATGCCGGCAGCACTCAGGGAGCAGGCGATGGAGTACTATCACCTTGCCAACAACCTGGCCGCCGAGCTGCTGGGCTGGGTGGAGCAATACACACCGGTTGATATCGCCGCCCACTACAGCTGTCCGCTCTCCTCCATGATCGAAGAGAGCCAGAAGACCCTGCTGCGGGTGCTGCACTACCCGCCGTTCGACGGCACCGAGGCACCGGGCGCTATCCGCGCCGCCGCCCACGAAGACATCAACCTGCTGACCATACTGCCCGCCGCCAATGAGCCGGGCCTGCAGGTGAAGGGATCTGATGGTGAGTGGATGGATGTGCCGTGCGATTTTGGCACCCTGATCATCAACATAGGTGACATGTTGCAAGAGGCCTCTCGTGGCTACTACCCCTCCACGACCCATCGCGTCATCAACCCCACCGGCGGCAGCGCCAGCAAGTCCCGCATTTCACTGCCACTGTTCCTTCACCCGCGGCCGGACGTGGTGCTCTCCGAGCGTCACACCGCCCACAGCTACCTGATGGAGCGGCTGCGGGAGCTGGGGGTTATCTAGGCCCAAAACGCACACTCATGACAGTCAAAACCGGAGCAAACACGCTCCGGTTTTTATTTTTTGGCACGATAGCGCGTTAAATCGAATTTAATTAGGTATTAATGCCAATAAATCGTTTTTTAGCCCGATA
Source organism: Aeromonas sp. HMWF014 (assembly GCF_963878295.1). Lineage (NCBI taxonomy): Bacteria > Pseudomonadati > Pseudomonadota > Gammaproteobacteria > Aeromonadales > Aeromonadaceae > Aeromonas > Aeromonas sp. HMWF014. The sequence continues at coordinate 13,261 of NZ_CAWNYS010000429.1, forward strand.
AGCAGCGTTGTGATTGCGGGGCCCTGACCGTACTCTGGGTGCCATTTCGGGCCCAGGTGGTGGGCTCCTGTATTGGAGTTCTTATGAAGCAGTCCCAATGGTCATCCCGGTTCGGTTATATCCTGGCCGCCGCAGGCTCCGCCGTCGGTCTCGGCGCTATCTGGAAGTTTCCCTACGTGACGGCCGCCAACGGTGGCGGTGCCTTCCTGCTGGTCTTCTTGCTGTTCAGCTTCACCCTGGGGGTGGCGGTATTGATGGGGGAGACACTGCTTGGCAGCCTGAGCCGGCGCGGTGTGGTGGGGG
>NZ_CAWNYS010000430.1:0-5046 GCF_963878295.1 Aeromonas sp. HMWF014
GAAGGTGCGCAGCCCGCTGCCGGAGCGCCCCTTTCAGATGCACCTGCAGTGGCGTCCGGATGAGGAGCTGCCCGCCCTCGCCCGCCTGTGCGGGGTGATCGATGCCAGCTACAACGAAGAGGACCTGGGGGAGTTCATCGCCTACTGGCTGGGCCGACCCGAGGTGTTCGACTCCCAGCATCAGTGGATGCTCAAGTTCATTCGTGCCCTCAAGACCCGCCGCTACGTCCGTCGCCAGCCGATGGAGGCGAAAGGTTATCAGCAGGTCACGTCAGCCCCGGCAGATTCAGGCCCGAGCAAGCGGGCACAGCAGATGATAGAAGAGGCTAAACGGCTGGCCCAAGTGCAGACCGAGGAACAGGCACCGGATAATGATTGATAGCGGCCCCTGCCAGCAGGCAAAATCAGTGCCTTGTCACCCCATCCCTGACCCAGCAGAAGGAGCATTCCATGACTGACCCGCAAGATCCCCTGCGCCAGGAGCTGGAAGAGATCGAAGCCAAGCGCAAAAGAATCGCCAAGGCTAAACAGGACCACCGGGTGCACGACACCGAACTGAGTCAGCACGTGGGCGGCTTGCTGGAGCGCATTCGTCGCCTGCAGGCCCAGACTGGTGGCAGCCAGTACGACTACGAAACCCTGCGCAAGGAGTACGACGCCAAGGCCAACGCCGAGGTGCGCGAGCTGCAAAAAGCCGCTCGCCAGGAGCGGATCCAGAAACTGATCGCCCAGGCCGACCTCAACCCGGACTGGGTATTCGAGAAGATGGATGCCACCGATCCGGCACTGCAATACCCCATGGAGACGGCCCGCTACTTCATCAGCGGCTTCGAGCACTGGGAGAAGAGCGGCGGCGGCTGCATGCTGATCTATGGCGACTACGGCACCGGCAAGTCGACCCTGGCGGGCGCCGTGGCCCATGAGCTGATCGAGCGCCACCAAAAATCGGTGATCTTCCAGCAGTGGGCCTCTATCGTGGATCGCCTCTTCTTCAACGTGATCCAGGATCAGGAGGAGCGCAACCAGTACCGCCGCGCGCTGGAAGAGGTCGACCTGCTGATCATCGACGAGGTATCGGCCAACCGCGCCAAGATGGCAGAGAGCCAGTCCAGCTTCCTCGGTCACCTGCTGCGTCGCCGGCGCAACCTGTCCAAAAGCGTCATCATCATCACCAACCACAGCCCGCAGAGCCTGCATCAAGCCATCGGCGACTTCAGCTTCGAGGCGATCAAGGCGTTCAATCCGGTGGATATCCACCTGAGCGGCCCCAGCCGTCGCCCCAACATAGGCCACTACAACGGCTGATCCTGTGCGAGCCCGGGCCAGCGGCCCGCGGCTCGCCGCATTTCCCCTGCTTGCCCCTCAAATAAAAACAACTCTCATTTACAGCGCTACGCCAACCCTCTAGGCTAACCCTTTCGCCACAGGGAGCAGCACAATGCCAACCACACTTATCTTCGGAGCCAGCCGCGGGCTGGGCCGCGCCTTCACCGAGCACGCCCTGCGCCAGGGCCATAGGGTCGTGGCCCTGGTCCGTAACCCAGCGCTGGCCGCCGAGCTGCGCGTATTGGGGGTCGAGGTCGTTGAGGGAGATGCCCTCGACCATCAGGCCGTCGCGCAGGCTTGCTCACTCGCAGGCAACGAGGCCGGGGTCATCTCGACCCTCGGTAGCTTCCGCCAACCGGCCCCCGTCGATTATCAAGGCAACCGCCAGGTAATCGATCAGATGGAGCTGGCCGGGCTCAAACGCCTGCTGCTGGTCACCTCGCTCGGGTGTGGTGACAGCTGGCAATATTTGCCCGAACGAGCCAGAGCCGCCTTCGGCCACGAGGTACGTTTGAAGAGTCTGGCGGAGAGCTGGTTGCAGACCAGTACGCTGACCTGGACCATAGTTCGCCCGGCCGGCTTGCAGGATGGCGAGGCCACCGGGCAGGCCGTGTTGAGTCAGGGGAGCGAAGTGCACGGTCTGGTACGCCGTGCCGATGTGGCAGCCCATGGATTGCAACTGCTGAGCGATGAGCAGGCAGTGGGACAAATTTACGCCATCGGCGATCCCACCCTCAGCCGGGGGTGAGCAAGCCGGATAACAAAACGGTCAGCCCCCGGGCTGACCGTTTTACTGTCTGATGTCGTCTAGCTGGCCGAGGGGCCACGCTCGGTTTTCGTCTCCGCAGCCACCCCGCCCGACGCGACCACCTCCCCCACAAGCGACCGCTGACGCCAGCGCAGCAACAGACAAGCCAGCCCACCGTAAAGCAGCGCCAGCCCCCACAACTGCCACCAGTAGTGGGAAACCTGGGCAAACTCTGCCCCCATCTGGTTGAGGCGCAAGAAGCCCTCGATGGCCGGCGTGCTCGGCACCCACTGGGCCAGCCAGTTGAGGGGAGGAGGGATCAGCTCCAGCGGCCAGATAAAACCCGCCAGGAAGACCAGCGGCATGGAAGAGAGCAATACCACCTGGGTCGGCAGATCCCGCCGGGTAAACAGGGCCCCCAGCACTATGCCAAGCCAGGTGCTCGCCAACAGGAATGGCAGGGTGAACAGCCACAACTCGGCCGGCTCTGCGGTGCGCACAATGTTGTAGTGATCGAAGCAGAAGCCGAAGAAGTAGGTCACCGGCAGCACGAACAGCCCGCCCACCACCAGGGTTCTGGCCAGCAGCAGGGCAAGCACAGGGGCGCTCTGCCAATAGCCAGGCTCCCCGCGACCGCTGCGCTGATTCTGGGTTGCCCCCAGGATCCCGGTCCCCATCAGCAGCACCTGATGCAGGATCAGCACAAACACTGCTGGCACCACGTAGTTCACATAACCCATGGTGGGGTTGAACACGGGCAGCGCATTGAGCCCGACCGCATTCCAGCCCATGGCCGCCTGCGGCAGTGCCTCGCCATGACTCAGCAACCGCGCCACCTTCACCTGCGCTGCCAGGGTACCCCCCGCCTGCGCCAGCCCCTCGGCAATGGTGCCGTAGACCAGGAAGTAGGAGGCATCACCGGCATAGCTCAGGGTGACGCTCCTGCCCTGCATCAGATCCCGATAGAAGTAGCGGGGAATGTGCAGTATGCCGCTCCCCTTCCCTGCTATCAGCAACTGGCGCGCCTCTTCCAGGCTGCTGGCCCGTGCCACCAGTTTCACCTGCGGGGTAGCATCGGCCATGAACTCCAGCTGACGGGAGAGCTGGCTGCCATCCTCATTGACCACCACCACAGGCTCTTCTCTGGGCAGTTGCTGCAGGTAGGGCTGCGGGTAGAGGAAGGAGTAGAAGAAGACGCCACCAAACAAGGTCAGCATGATGGCCCTATCGGCCAGCAGAGTACGCCACTCGAGCCTTACCAGATCCCAAAAACCTAGCATGACATCCACTCCTTCCCCGGCGTGGCAGAGCCGCACGGTTCAAGCCGTATCAACCCCCAAAAACCTAGCATGAAGTCGGCCCCTTATCGGCAGTGTGGCGCGCCAGCTCGGCCTGCTGCTGGTAACGACGAACAACCAGCAACAGGGGCAGCAGGAACAGCAGCAAGGCCCCGAACTGGGGCAGGGCAGCACTGAGCGGCTGGCCGTAGTTGGCCTGCCCTATCTGCAACTCCACATAGTGGGAGATGGGCAGGAGGCTGCGCCAGAGGCGAGCGAAATCCCCCATGGCGCTGACCGGAAAAGTCACGCCCATAAAGGCAAAACCCGGTGCCGTATAGGCGCCCGCCAGCGACAGGGCGCGGGCCGGATCCCGGATGACGCCGTAGAAGAAGGCCCCCATGCTGACGCAGGCGGCCGAAGCCAGCCCCAGTCCCAGTGTCAGCACCAACCAGCTGCCTTGCATCGGATAGCCAAACGCGTTGAACAGCAGCAGGCTCCACGCCAGACCCCAGGCCCACCCGATCAGCACATGAGGCAGCAAAATGCGCCAGAGGCCGAACCAGACCCCTTGGCCGGTCCAGTCCAGCCCCAATCGATCGGTGCGGGCCAGGGCGTTGATCCCATAGAGCACCAGCAGGATCTGCCACACCGCCGGCAACAAGGCACTCAGCAGGAACTGGGCATAGCTGGAGTTGATGTTGTAAAGCGCAGTCACCTGGTTGCTGATGGGCACGGATTGCCCCACGGCGCCAGGCATGATCTTGCCATCGGCCATGGCGGCCAACACGCCCACCTGACCGTTGAGGGTACCCACCACCTGCGCCAGTGCCGAGTTGACCAGCTTGGCGATCAGAATGAACTGGCCGTTGTTGAACACTGTCACCTGCGGCTGGGTACCCTGACGGGCATCCCGCTCAAGATGGTTGGGGATCACCACCAGCGCATAGATATCACCGCCGCGTAGCGCGCGCCCCCCCTCGTCGATGGAATCGAACTGACTGGCAAGGCGCAGCCCGGCGGAACCGTCCAGCGAGAACGCCAGCTGACGGGAAAGGACGCTCTGATCCAGATCCACCAGACCAACGTTGAGATCCCGGGCCAGCCCGGCCGAGAAGATCCAGCAGAGCACCCCCATCAACAGCAAGGGAACCCAGCTCATCAAGGCCAGACCGAACGGATCCTGCCACAACCGCCGCCATTCACGTCTCATCAGAGTTCGACCAGCACACTCATGCCAACTCGCAGACCGTCAACCGGTTGCAAGGGACGCGCCTCCACCAGGAAGCTTTTCATGTCGAAACCCTGACGGGTATCTGTGGCGCGCCAGGTGGCAAAATCCCCCATCACAGCCACGTGAGTCACCTTGAAGCGCACCGTCTGTTCACCCAGTCCCGGGATGGTGGCATCGAACTCTGTGCCCAGCGAGAAGCGGGGCAGCAGATCTTCGCGCACATGGAACTGGGCCCAGGCATCCTGCATGTCGAGCAGGGTCACCACCGGGAAGCCCTGCGGCGCCAGTTCGCCACTGCGCAGCAGCACCTGGGATACCTCCCCTGCATGCGGGCTGGCGATGCGAGTATCGGCCAGATAGGCCTCTACTTCCGCCACCGAGCCCGCCGCCATGTTGGCCTGCTCGCGCGCCGCCACCTTGGTCTCTTCCCGCGCCCCTTCCAGGGTCATCTGGTACTGCTG
>NZ_CAWNYS010000431.1:0-1607 GCF_963878295.1 Aeromonas sp. HMWF014
CCAGAAAATCGGTGAGCGGGCTGGAGGCGCTGGCTTGCAGAGCGCGCGCGCCGAGGCCCGCCTCATAGGCGCTGCGACCGGCCTCACAGGCGAGCGCGAAGGCGCGGCCCATGGCGACCGGATCCCGGCTCACGGCGATGGCGGTGTTGACCAGCACGGCGTCGGCACCCAGCTCAAAGGCAGCGGCGGCGTGGCTCGGCGCTCCGATGCCCGCATCCACCACTACCGGTACATTGGCCTGTTCGATGATGATGGCGAGAAACTCCCGGGTCACCAGCCCCTGATTGGAACCAATCGGCGCGCCGAGCGGCATCACGGCGGCGCAGCCCACCTCTTCGAGCCGCTTGCAGAGCACGGGATCGGCCCCGCAGTAGGGCAGCACCACGAAGCCCTCTTTCACCAGCTGCTCGGCCGCCTTGAGCGTCTCGATGGGATCGGGCAGCAGGTATTTGGGATCGGGGTGGATCTCCAGTTTCAGCCAGTTTGTGCCGAGCGCCTCGCGGGCCAGATGGGCGGCAAACACCGCCTCGGCGGCGGTCTTGGCGCCAGAGGTGTTGGGCAGCAGCTTGACCCCGAGTTGCTGCAAGGGGCTCAGGATATCGTCGTGGCGCTTGCCGGGTTCGAGCCGCTTGATGGCCATGGTCACCAGCCGGGAGCCGCTTGCTTCAATGGCGGCCGCCATCAGATCCGGGCGGGCAAACTTGCCGGTGCCGGTAAAGAGGCGGGACGAAAATTCATGGTCGGCAATGGTCAGCATCTCAGCCTCCGGCAATGGCAGTGAAAAGGTGGATCTCGTCCCCCTCATTGAGTCGGGTGTCTGGCCAGCGGCTACGGGGCAGTACGGCGCCGTTAAGAGCCACCGCCACCCCCTGCGGGGCAACCTCGCGGGCCACCAGCAGCTCGGCCACGCAGATCTGGCTCTCCGGGCTGGTCGTCAGCACCAGCTCGCTATCGTTCAATCGGATCTTCATTGCGCATCCTCCATGGGATTGGCAAAGGGAGTGGCGCCGCCGCACACGGAGCAGGCGGGATCGGAAGACAACCCCAGGGTCTGCCACTCGTGGGTCAGGGCATCGAAACGGCGCAGCGTTCCCGCCACCGGACTGGGCTTGCCCAGCAGCAGACGCAAGGCTTCCAGCGCCTGCAAGGCGCCCATCACGCCCACCAGGGGGCCGGTGACGCCGCTGCTCTGGCAGCTTTCTGTGATGCGGGTATCCAGCGGATATAGGCAGGCATAGCAGGCATGTTCGGGGGCGGTTCTCACCATCAGCTGCCCCTGCCAGCCGACGGCGGCGGCCGAAATCCACGGCTTGCCCTGCCCTACGCAGGCGGCGTTGATGGCATGGCGACTGGTCAGGTTGTCGCAGCAGTCGATCACCAGATCTACCTCAGCCACGAAGGCTGGCAGGCTCTGCTCATCGAGCCGCTGATTGATGGAAATCAGCTCCACATGGGGATTTTTGGCCGCCAGCCGCTCGCGGGCCAGCTCGGCCTTGGAGTGATTGACCGCATCCGCATCGAACAGGATCTGGCGCGGCAGATTGCTGGAATCCACCGTATCACCGTCGGCCAGCCACAAGGTGCCCACCCCGGCCCCGGCCAGATAG
>NZ_CAWNYS010000432.1:0-13360 GCF_963878295.1 Aeromonas sp. HMWF014
GGGGAGCGGTGCGACCGAAGGCGCCCCCGTCTACCTGAGCCAGAGCGAGCTGGATGCCAGGGAGCAGGCTCTCACCGACTTCCCGGCCATGGCGGCAGTCAAGGCCTCCATCGCGACCAGTGACAATGCCGTGGTCGAGGCGGTGGCCCCCGGCCTGCCGCTCAACCCCGCCAACGTCAAGCGGGTCGAGGGGGTGATCAGCGAGTCGCAGTTCAACTTCCTGTTCCCGCTGCGGGCCCCGGAATACACCTACCGCGGCTTCCTGCAGGCGGTGGCCAAGTTCCCGGCTTTTTGCGGCGACTACAGCGACGGACGCAATGCTGAGGCCATCTGCCGCAAGTCGCTGGCCACCATGTTTGCCCACTTCGCCCAGGAAACCGGCGGTCACGAGAGCTGGCGACCCGAGCCCGAGTGGCGCCAGGGGCTGGTCTGGGTGCGGGAGATGGGCTGGACCGAGCAGATGCGCGGCGGCTACAACGCCGAGTGCCGGCCGGATGTGTGGCAAGGCCAGCAGTGGCCGTGCGGCAAGTTCGAGAACGGCGAGTTCAAGAGCTATTTCGGCCGTGGCGCCAAGCAGCTGTCGTACAACTACAACTACGGCCCCTTCTCCGAGGCCATGTTCGGCACAGTGCGCACCCTGCTGGATAACCCGGAGAGAGTGGCGGACACCTGGCTCAACCTCGCCAGCGCCGTCTTCTTCTTTGTCTATCCACAGCCGCCCAAGCCCTCCATGCTGCACGTGATCGACGGCACCTGGCAGCCCAATGCCCACGACCGGCAGAACGGGCTGGTGCCGGGCTTCGGGGTCACGACCCAGATCATCAACGGCGGGGTGGAGTGCGGCGGCGCGGCCGAGCATGCCCAGTCCCAGAACCGCATCACCTACTATCAGGCCCAGGCCCAGTATCTGGGAGTGCCAGTGCCGGCAGACGAGGTGCTTGGTTGCAAGAACATGAAGTACTTTGACGAGGCGGGTGCGGGCGCCTTGCCTATCTATTGGGAGAATGACTGGAGCTATGTGCCGGGCAACCCCAATGGCGGCAAGAGCTATGCCTGCAAGCTGGTGGGTTACCAGACCCGTTTCAGTGCCTTCAAGGCGCGGGACTACAGCCAGTGCGTGCAGCACTTCTTCCCCGAGGTGGTGATCGAGGACAACGGCGGTGGCAGCAACCTGCCGCCGGTAGCCAACATCAGCGGCCCGAGCGAGGCGTTGGGCGGCGCGACCGTGCTGCTGTCCGGCCAGGGGTCGAGCGATCCGGAAGGCAAGCCGCTCGACTACGCCTGGACCCTGCCCGCTGGCGCCACGGCGTCGGATCTGACCCAGCCCACCCTGAGTACCACCCTGCCAGCTACGCCGGTCAGCGATACCCGCTACGGTTTCGTGCTCAAGGTCACCGACGAGAAGGGGCTCAGTCGCAGTGCGACCCATGAGACCCTGATCAAGGGCAGTGGCGGCACTACGCCGCCGGATGGCAACCCTCCTTACAAAGCAGGTACGGCCTACAAGGCGGGGGACAAGGTGAGCAATCTGGGGGGCAACTACCAGTGCAAGCCTCACCCCTACAGCGGCTGGTGCGCGGGTGCGGCCTGGGCCTATGAGCCTGGCAAGGGCACGGCCTGGGAGGATGCCTGGATCAAGCTGTGACGACTGTATGCGTGCAATAAAAAAGGCCCGTCAGGGCCTTTTTTCATGGGAGGATGCGCCATCAGAGCGGCTTTTGCCACAGGCTAAGCAGCAGATCCTGTTCCAGCTCGTCCGGTCCCTGCTGGGTAAAGGCGTGGCGCTGTTCACCGCTGGCGCGCCAGCCGAGGCGGCTGGTTTCCAGGATGAAGCTGCGCAGGGAGTGATCCATGGTCATGGCGAATTGGCAACGCTCCTGGCCCAGAGGGGTGAGGCCACCGAGAGTGGGCCAGCTCAGCGGGTGCTCCATGCTCACCGGGTTGAGGCTGACCCTCAGCTGCCACTGGTGGCGTGGGCCCGGTTGCAGGTAAAGCAGGTAACCACCCGGAGCCAGCCAGCTGACCAGCTGCTCTGTCTTGATCTTGAGATCGTTGACCAGCAGTACCTGGGCCGTGCCCGGTTGCAGCGGGGCGCGCGCCGGATCGGCGATGACGAACTGGCCCTGTGGTTGTGCCTTGTTGGCGGCGAAGATGGCGTTCTTGGCCAGATCGAATCCGCCAAATTGCCACTCGGGCAGGCGTTCGGCCAGGGCGCGGCAGTAGTAGCCTTCGCCGCAACCCAGGTGGATCAGCTCGCGGGGGCCGAGCGGGGCGAGCAGGGCCGCCATGGCATCCACCAGCGGCGCCTGGTGACCCTGTTCCAGGAAGTTGCGCTTGGCGCGCATCAGGGCGCGGCTGTCACTGTCCTTGGGGTTCTTCTTGCCGGGAATGAGATCCAGATAGCCTTCCGGAGCCGGATCGAAATGGTGCTTGTTGTCGCAATAGACCCCGCGGGATGCTTCGTGAAGATGCAGGGGGCTGCGGCAAAGGGGACATTGAAGGTGCATACACACTCGCTTGGTTGAGGCCGGGGAAGGGCGTGCAGGATTATAGGGGAGACGATCAGAAAAGGCTGCCGTGGCAGCCTTTTTTATCCAACGGCCCCTGTGCTGAGCCGTCAGGGAACCCTGTCAGCGGGTACCAAACACCACTATTGTCTTGCCGTGGGCGGAGATCAGCTCCTGCTCTTCGAGCATCTTGAGGATCCGGCCGACGGTTTCGCGGGAGCAGCCAACGATCTGGCCTATCTCCTGACGGGTGATCTTGATCTGCATGCCATCCGGGTGGGTCATGGCGTCCGGCTGTTTGGCCAGATTGAGCAGGGTCTGGGCGATCCGGCCGGTGACGTCCAGGAAGGCCAGGTTGCCGACTTTCTGACTGGTGTGCTGCAGTCGAGTCGCCATCTGAGCGGAGAGACGCATCAGGATTTCCGGATTGACCTGGATCAGCTGACGGAACTTCTTGTAGGAGATCTCGGCTACTTCACAGGAGCCCTTGGCGCGCACCCAGGCGGAACGCTCCGGAGTCTCGCTCTCCTCGAACATGCCCATCTCGCCCAGGAAGTCGCCCTGGTTCAGATAGGAGAGGATCATCTCCTTGCCTTCATCGTCCTTGATCAAGACGGCCACAGTGCCCTTGACGATGTAGTAGAGGGTTTCCGCTTTCTCACCCGCATGGATCAGGGTGCTCTTGGCGGGATACTTATGAATGTGGCAGTGCGACAAGAACCATTCCAGGGTGGGATCGCTTTGCGGTTTGCCAATGACCATGAGAATTCCTCTGTAGTGTCTTTTTATGGACTCGTGCGTCCGGGCAAGCTGCCAACCTTGCCATTCCTTGTATTAGTCGCAGTAGGATAAGAGCCTTTGTCTGTGCTGACAAGGCTTTGAGGGCTTTTGCCAGATCCCCTTGTTGCCCATTGCGCTATCTCGCCCATTTTAGGGAAGATGGCGGCATCAGATGTTGATTTTGATCTAGTTAGCCTGCAAGTTCGCGAAAATAGCGGACATGTGCCGCTGCCGCGCCGTCTGGGGTATGCTATGTCACTCAGAACTGTCGTTATTTAAGAGGAAATGTGAGATGAAAGCCAAGGTCAGCTGGGTGGAAGGCATGAAGTTTGTCGGCGAGAGTGAGTCCGGTCATCAGGTGACTCTGGACGGCGCCAACCCCGGCGAAGGTGCCAGCCCGATGGAGATGATCCTGCTGGCGGTGGGCGGTTGCAGCTCAATCGACGTGGTCTCCATCCTGGAGAAGGCGCGTCAATCCGTGACCGCTTGCCATGTGGAGCTGGAAGGGCAGCGAGTGGAGTCGGTGCCGCGGGTATTCGAGAAGATCCACCTCAACTTCGTCGTGACCGGCAAAGGGCTGGCGGAGAAACAGGTGGCCCGCGCAGTGGATCTGTCGATGGAAAAGTACTGTTCCGTTTCCCTGATGTTGGAAAAAGCGGTAGAAATTACCCATAGTTATCAAATTCTTGAAGCCTGATAGCCACGACTCTGCCGATTGAATACCACCATGACATAAGGAAAGTGCAATGAAAAACATAACCCTGTTACTTCCTCTGCTGGGGCTGGCGGCCTGCAGCATGCCGCAACCAACCCAGTACCAGTACAGCCAGTACCAGTGCGGGGAAGAGCTGTTGGCCGTGGCCTATGATGCCCAGGCCGAGATGGTGCAGTTCCCCTATGCCGGCGTGTATCACAAGCTGGGACGGGTGGAAGCGGAGTCTGGTGAAAAGTATTCCGACGGTGTCACCACCTTCTGGAGGCAGGAAAAGCAGGTCCTCCTCACGCAAAAAGGGGTGACCCTGCTGACCTGTCAGCGCAAGTGATTGTCATGGTGTGATCGCAACGGCCTGCTCGCGCAGGCCGTTCTGTTTTATGAGGAAGGGCTTCGAATCAGCGGGTCGGCAGGGTGTTCAGCATCTGGCTGGCCAGTTGCTGGCTCAGCTGGCGGCGTGACGCCTCCGGGATGGCCACATCGCTGGCGAGGGAGATGGTGCTGCTCCACACCGCCTGCTGGGTACGCCGGTCGAGCAGCACTATGGCCAGGGTGCCCTTGCGATCGCCCGCTTTGGCCTGCAGCCCGGGGGTCATGCCGAGGCGGGCGAAGATCTCGCCATCGCTCAGATCCTTGCTGCCCGCGACGCCGATGGCGACCCAGACATCGGCCTCGGCGAGGGGCACACTTTGCCAGCCCTTGCTGCCGAGCACCTGATTGACTGCCTGCTGCACTGGCTCCAGCCAGCCCTCGGCATTGTCACCCGCATATTGGAACTGCTCGGCCAGCGCGTAGCGTGGCGTCGCCCCGAACGGCCAGTTGGTCGCCGGTCGCACCACCATGGTGCCCGGCTCGACGGTCGGTGCGGCGGGGCCGCTGCTGCAACCGCCCAGCAGGGCGGCCAATACCACAGAGAGAAACGCTAGCCGCATCATAAACTCCTTGGCTCAGGTGATCTTGCCGGTTTCAAGCAGTTGCTGGATTAGCGGACGCAGGATCAGCTCCATCGCAAAGCCCATCTTGCCGCCCGGTACCACTATGGTGTTCATCCGTGACATGAAGGCGCCATCTATCATCGACAGCAGGTAGGGGAAGTCCACCTGCTTGATGCCACGAAACCGTATCACCAGCATACTCTCGTCCAGACTCGGGATCACCTTGGCACTGAAGGGGTTTGAGGTATCCACGGTCGGCACCCGCTGGAAGTTGATGTGGGTGCGGGAAAACTGCGGTGTGATGAAATTGATGTAGTCATCCATGGAGCGGACGATCGAATCGGTCACCGCCTCGCGCGAATGCCCGCGCTCCGAGGTGTCGCGAATGAGCTTCTGGATCCACTCCAGGTTGACGATGGGCACCACGCCGATGAGAAAGTCCACGTGGCGGGCCACGTTGTGATCCTCTGTGACCACGCCGCCGTGCAGCCCCTCATAGAACAGCAGGTCGGTGTCGGCTGGCAGGTTTTGCCAGGGGGTGAAGGTGCCCGGCATCTGGTTGAAGGGCACCGCCTCGTCGAAGCTGTGCAGATAACGCCGATACTGACCGCTGCCGTTCTGGCCGTACTGCTGAAAGAAGGACTCCAGCAGACCGAAGTCGTTGGCCTCGGGGCCGAAATAGCTGATGTGGCGCCCCTGTTCGCGCGCCTTGCGGATCGCTACGTCCATTTCCGGTCGGGTGTAGCGATGAAAACTGTCCCCTTCAACCACGGCCGCTTTGTAACCCAGCTGATGAAACATGGAGCGAAAGGCGTTGGTGGAGGTGGAGGTGCCGGCACCGGACGAACCGGTAACCGCAATAATGGGATGCTTGGCCGACATAGAATTCTCTCTTCCTTGGGCGTTCCGTTATAAAGGCATGTTCCGAGTGCGGTCAAGTGCGCCGCTTGTCAGTACCGCTGCCCGACTGGTTCTCTGGCGTGACACTTGTTCCTTGGCACGCAGCGACGAAGGGGAGATGAGACGAGTGAGCAGGGGGAGCCGCATTATAAGAAAAGGGCTGACGAAGCAGCCCTTACACAGGGAGGATAGCGGGTACCCACCCGTGATGGATTAATGTGAGTTGTGCTTCTTGCTCGCCGGTTTTATCCCCACCATCACGGCCCCCAGCAGGATGAAGATCACCCCCACCGCCTTGCCAGGCTCCAGCGGCTCGGCAAAGATGCTGACCGCCAGCAGGTAGACCAGTGCATAACTGGTGCTGAGCAGGGGGTAGGCAATGTTGAGCGGGGTGGAGTGCAGCGCCGCCAACCAGCAGAGCAGCGACAGGGCGTAGCAGCCCACCCCGGCTGTGATGACCAGCAGCGGCAGCGGATGGGCCAGCATGATGGCGAGATCCGCCTGCCAGGTGGGCAACTGGATCACCCCCCACTTGATGGCGAGCTGGGCTAGGGTCACCAGCAGTATGCTGCCCAGCACATAGAGATAACCCTTCATCGCAGGCCTCCCTGTCACCGCAGGTTCTTTGCCAACGCCACTCATAGCCAACCTCCCAGCAAGAGGGCGCCAATGATGATGGCGCCAGCCCCCAGCCAGTTGTGATAGGTGATCTGCTCGTGAAAGAACAGCCGCGAGCCTATCAGCACCAGCACCAGATTGAGGCTGAGCATGGGGTAGGCCATGCTCAGCGGCAGCCGTTGCAGCAGGCAGATCCAGAGCAGCATGCCGCTGCCGAGGGCCACCACGCTGGCGATGAGCCAAGGTGACAACAGCTTCTGCCAGTGGCTGCACGGCTGGCGCTGCCAGCTGATGACCGCCTGCTTTTGCAGCATCTGGCCGCCGCAGGTGAGCAGGCACACCAGCAGGAGCAACAGTATGTCCATCACTGGGCCCCATGGTAGATGAGCAGGGTCAGCCGATGACTCACGCTCGTCTCGTCAGCCGGTGGCACCGGGCCCGTGTTGCCGTCCCGATCCGTCTTCATTAACAGGGCCACCTGACCTTTTTTACGTGCCTCGGCCAGCAAGGCCGGGAAGTCGGCGGGCGCCACGTAGCGCCCCTTGGCATCCGGATAGCCCAGCCCGTAATAGACCTCTCCCTTGCTGCCGAACAGGATGATCTCGCTGCGCCGGGTTTCCCAGGCGAGGGAGGAGGCCAGCCCCACATCGTTGGCCAGCAGGGTGTCGGATTGCATCAGCACGGCCTGGTTGGCTTCGATGAAGCGCTCCGGCAGCTTGGAATCGATCAGGGATTGCGGCAGCGCCCAGGGCAGCCCTATGGCCAGTATCATGGTGCAGAGCGCGCTTAGGGGCCAGCGGCGACTGACATCCTTCAGCTGGATGAAACCGAGCAGGGCCCAGCTGGCGAAGATGACCATGGCCACCGCCAGCGCCCCGTGATCCTCCTCGCCGTAGACGGTGTGGCTGGGAGAGAAGGCCAGCACGGCGAGCACCGCCAGGCAGATGAGGCCGAACAGGCCGTTCAGCCAGGCGTTGAGCCTGAATGCCTGCTCTTTCCCCTCTTTGAGCAGGTCGACAGCGCTGGCGGCCATCAGCATGGCCAGCGGGGCGTAGCAGAGCAAAATGTAGGTGATAAGCTTGCCCCTGGCGATGCTGAAGAACAGCAATGGCAGTACCACCCAGGCCAGCAGATAGAGGGTCTCAGGGCTTATCTTGCGATCCTGCCAGCCCTTGCGCAGTGCGCCGGGCAGCAGGCCAAGCCAGGGCAGGGTGCCGAGCAGTCCCATGGGCAAGTAGTACCAGAACGGCGCCTTGTGCTGGGCGTTGTCCGCCGCGAAGCGCTGTATGTGTTCAATCCAGAAGAAGTAGTGCCAGTAATCGGGCTCGCGCAGGTGCACGGCGATAGCCCAGGGGGCGGCCAGCAGGACCGCGCTCAGGATGGCCAGCGGCCCGAAGCGTACCAGTTCGAGCAGGCGGCGCTGATAGATGACGTAGGGCACTATGACCACCACGGGCACCGCCAGGGCGATGAAGCCCTTGGTGAGAAAACCCATGCCGCAGGCCAGGCCAAACAGCAGATAGCCGCCGACCCGGCTGCGCAGCGATCCCTCCTTGCGGATGATGTAGAAGCTGACCATGGCCGCGTTGAGCCAGAGGGTGACCATGGCATCGAGCACGCTGTAGGTGCCTATGCCGTAGACGATCAACAGTGACAGATAGATGAGCCCGGCAAGGAAGGCCTTGCGCCGGCACTGCCAAAGCTGCAGCGCGAACCAGACGATCAGCAGGGCGCTCAGGCCTGTGGCGGCGGCCGAGGCGAAGCGCACGGCGAAGTTGGTGTCACCAAACAGCTGCTGGCTGATGCTGTTGAACCAGTAACCGGCGATGGGCTTCTCGAAATAGCGCAAGCCCAGGAAGTGGGGCACGACCCAATCCCCCGTGCTCACCATCTCACGGCTTATCTCGGCGTAACGGTTCTCGTCGGGGCTCCAAAGCGGCCGCTGGTCGAGGGGCAGCAGGTAAAACAAGAGAAAGAACAGGGGCAGGGCCCACTTGGTCAACTTCATGACATCCTCTGTAGAATTGTGTGGTGAGCGCAATGGCGCATCATGACATCCGCGATGTGAGTAAGGGTCTAGACATCGGCCTTGCAGCCAAGCCATCCCTCTCGCCCCGGCAGGGTGCCGCGCACCAGCCGTCCGGCATCCAATTGAGCGGGATCAGGGGGTAACAGACTCCCCAGCGGGACAAAGCGGATGCCGCGAGCGCTAGCCTCGGCCAGCAGCGCATCGAACTGATCCGCCATGACGATCCCTTCCACCTCAGCGTGAATGGTGTAGACGTGAGGCGCCACCTGCGGCGGCGTGCAGAGCTTGTCCAGGATGAAAGCGTTGAACTGCGCCGTCGTCACCTCTGTGCCGACCACCTCGTCGAAGGTGGGCAGGTTGACCGGGATCTGCGGCGTACCCGGTCGGCCATCCTGCAGCAGGGGGCGAAACAAGCCGCTGCCACGGCAATCGCTGTTGTAGCGAAAGCCGAACGCCTCCTTGGCCTGGGTGGTGAGCGGGTCTGCCCGCCAGCCGGCGGCGGCGGAGCAATCCACCTCCCGCCCCAGGATCTGGTTGAGGGCATCCACTCCCAGCCTTGTCTGGTGAATAAGCGTCGCTTCATCCCAGCGGCCCGTATTGGCCTGCCAGCCGTGGTGATCCCAGGCGTGTAGCCCCACCTCATGGCGGGCGCTGTCGGTGTCGCGCATCAGGGAGCCCAGCTGCTTGCCGATGGATTTTCCGGGCCAGGCGGTGCCTGCCAGCAGAATATCCAGCCCATAGAGGGATGCCGCGTTGGAGCGCAGCATCTTGAGCAGGAAGCCGGGTTTGAGCAGGCGCCACAGGTGGCGTCCCATGTTGTCGGGGCCCACGGAGAAGAAGAGGCTGGCCTTGATCTGATGCCGGTCGAGGGTTTGCAGTAAGCGGGGAACCCCGTCACGGGTCCCCCTGAAGGTATCAACGTCGATCCGCAGACCCACATCAATCATGCTCGACTCCCTTGGTGACCGCTCCTTGCAGGAAGAAGTCCAGCGTCTTGCCGATGGTCTCTTCCATCTCGATGGTCGGTTCCCAGTCGATCAGCTTGCGTGCATTGCGAATGCTCGGACGACGGAGAGAGACATCCTGATAGCCATCGCCGTAGAAGGACTTGCTCTCCACCATCTTGAAGCCGGCAAACGGTGGGAAGTGGTGGCGCAGCGGGTGTGCCTCGAACTTGCCGAGCAGCACCTCGGCCATCTGCTGGATACTGGCCTCGTTGTCCGGGCTGCCGATGTTGATGATCTGGCCATCACAGCGGTTGCCCTTGTTCTCTATGATGCGAAACAGCGCCTCGATGCCGTCCTCTATGTCGGTGAAGCAGCGTTTCTGGGCGCCGCCATCCACCAGCTGGATCGGGGTGCCGTCCACCAGATTCAGGATCAGCTGGGTGATGGCGCGGGAGCTGCCGATGCGGGCTGAGTCCAGGCTGTCGAGGCGCGGCCCCATCCAGTTGAAGGGGCGGAACAGTGTGAAATTGAGCCCCTCTTTCTTGCCATAGGCCCAGATGACCCGATCCAGCAGCTGCTTGGAGACGGAGTAGATCCAGCGCTGCTTGTGGATGGGGCCGACGATGAGGCGGGATTCATCTTCATCGAAGCTGTGATCGTCGCACATCCCGTACACCTCGGAGGTGGAGGGGAATATGATGCGCTTGTTGTACTTCACGCAGTAGCGGACGATCTTGAGGTTCTCTTCAAAATCGAGCTCGAACACGCGCAGCGGGTTGCGGGTGTATTCGATGGGGGTGGCGATGGCCACCAGCGGCAGGATCAGGTCGCACTTCTTGATGTGATACTCGATCCACTCGGTGTGGATGCTGATGTCTCCCTCCACGAAATGGAAATGGGGGTGGTCGATGAAGCGTCCGAGCGCGCTGGCGCTGATATCCAGCCCATAGACCTCGTAACGGCCATCCTTGAGCAGACGCTCGGTCAGGTGGTTGCCGATGAAGCCGTTGACCCCGAGGATCAGCACCCGGGTCAATCGCTCCTTGCGCAGGGCACTGCTGGCTTTGGCGCCGAGCCGCATGCCTGCCACCAGGCCAAGTTCACGGGCGAGCTGTGCACCGCGCACATAGAGTCCCCCTTCCGCCTGACCGGCCACGATTTCCAGTACCCCTTCACCGCAGGCAATACGCAGCGGATCCTGGCTGAGGATGGTGCCGGGCAGCATGTCGCTATCCTGGGCTATGTGGGTTGCCTTCCACACCGTCAGCTTGCGATCCCCGGCGAAGCTGAAGGCGCCCGGATAGGGCTGGGTGACGGCGCGCACCAGGTTGTAGAGATCCCTGGCGGATTTATCCCAGTGCAGCTCGCCATCGGCCGAGGTGCGGCGACCATAGTAGCTGGCCTTGCTCTCATCCTGCGGGGTGAGCGAGATGTCGCCAGCGCGCAGCTTCGGCAGCTCGGCCTCGAGCAAGGTCTTGGCGGCGAGGCGCACCTTGCCGTGCAGGGTCAGCGCCGTGTCGGCGTCTTTTATCTCGACGGCCTGCTGGGCGACGATGTCACCGGCATCGGGCCGCGCCGTCATCTGGTGCAGCGTGATGCCGGTTTCGGTCTCGCCGTTGACCAGACACCAGTTGATGGGGGCACGGCCGCGATAGGCAGGCAACAGGGATCCATGGAGGTTGAAAGCGCCGGCGGAGGGGATATCCAGGATCTCCTGCTTGAGCATGTGGCGGTAATAAAAAGAGAAGAGAGCCTGGGGTGCCAACCCCTTGATGTGCTCGACCCAGAGCGGATGGTTGACATCTTCGGGGGAGTAGACCGGCAGACCGTGTTCGGCGCAGAGCTGGGCTACCGAGCCAAAGAAGCGGTGCTCGCCCGGGTCGTCGGCATGGGTGAAGACGGCCTGGATCTCGTAACCTGCCTCGAGCAGGGCCTCGATACCGGAGCAGCCGATATCATGATAAGCAAAGACGACAGCTTTCATTGTTCAGTTTCCTGTTGTGAAGGGGTAGCGGTGCGCACTATCTGATGGATGAAGTAACGGGGACGGGCGCGCACGTCTGTGTACATGCGGCCTATGTATTCCCCCAGCAGCCCCATGCCCAGCAGCTGTACGCCGACGAAGGTGAAGAGAATGGCAAAGAGGGTGAAGACGCCATCGGCGGCCCAGTCGGCGCCCATGACGAGGCGCATCAGGACCAGCAGTATGGAGAAGGTGAAGCCGAGCCCCGCCACCAGGCTGCCGACGATGCTGAGCAGGCGCAGCGGTGTGGTGGTCATGCAGGTGACCAGGTCATACATCAGGTTGATGAGGTGCATCAGGCCGTATTTGGATTCGCCGTGGGCCCGCTCGGCATGGCCGACTTCCAGCTCTATGGTGCGCCGGGCGAAGCTGTTGGCCAGGATGGGGATGAAGGTACTGCGCTCCTGGCAGCAGAGCATGGCGTCTATGATGTGGCGGCGGTAGGCCCGCAGCATGCAGCCGTAGTCGCTCATGTGGACGCCGGTCGCCTTTTGCACCGACTTGTTGATGAGTCGGGAGGCCGTCTTGCGAAACCAGGAGTCCTGGCGGTTGCGACGTACCGTGCCCACCACGTCATAGCCCTGCATGGCGGCCTCCACCAGACGGGGGATCTCCTCCGGCGGGTTCTGCAGATCCGCATCCAGGGTGATCACCAGATCCCCCTTGGCGGTCTCGAAGCCAGCCATGATGGCGGCATGCTGGCCATAGTTGCGATTGAGCAGCACCCCGACCAGCTTGCTGCCGGCTTTGGCGGCGGCCTCGCTGATGATCTCGGTGGAGCCGTCGTGGCTGCCGTCATCGATCAGGATCACCTCGTAATCCTGGGGCAGCCGTTCGCAGGCGGCGGTGACCCGGCTCAGCAGCATGGGCAGGCTGGCCTCCTCGTTGTAGACGGGGATGATCACCGACACCAGCTTGATATCTGTGTTGTTCACGTGTCGTTACTCCAATATGTCGGTGAGTACCGCGACCACACGGTCAACGTCGGCCAGCGTCATGTCCGGGAAGAGTGGCAAGGTGCACAGGCGCGATGAGTTCCACTCGGTATGAGGCAGGCTGAGTGCCGGGTAGCGCTCGCGGTAGTATTTCTGGGTATGGGCGGCCCGAAAATGCAGTCCTGTGCCGATACCGCGCTCCTGCAGAGCCTGCATCAGCCGATCCCGGTCCAGGCCGCAGCGATCGGGGTCGACCCGCACCATGAACAGGTGCCAGGCGTGCAGATGGGAATAGGCGGGCACGGCGAGCGGCATCAGCGGCAGGCCGGCCAGTTTTTCCTGATAGCGGGCCACCAGCTCGGCCCGTTTGGCATTGAGCTCGGGCAGGCGCGCCAGCTGCACCAGGGCGATGGCGGCGTTGATGTCGGTCAGGTTGTACTTGAAGCCCGGCGTTATTACCTCCGCCTGCGGTTTGCGGCCCAGCGTCATGCGATCGAAGGCATCCACCCCCAGCCCGTGAAACTTCAGCATGCGGGCCCTGTCCGCCAGCGCATTGTCATCGGTCACCAGCATGCCCCCTTCGGCGCAGGTCAGGTTCTTGATGGCATGGAAGGAGAAGATGGCGGTGCCGGTGGCGCCAATCCAGCGCTCCCGATAGCGGGTGCCGACCGCGTGTGCGGCATCTTCGATGACGGGGATGTCGTATTGTCTGGCCAGCTTGAGAATAGGGTCCAGATCGACGGGGGCGCCGGCGTAGTGAACCGGAATGATGGCCTTGGTGTTGACTGTGATGAGCGGCGCGATAAGCTCTGCGCTGGTCATCAGTGTGTCTCTGTCCACGTCGACGAAAACGGGTTCGGCGCCAAGCAGGGTGATGAGGTTGATGGTGGAGACCCAGGTCTGGGAGGGAGTGATCACCTCATCCCCCGGGCCTATCCCCAACGCCATCAGGGTGACGTGCATACCGGCGGTGG
>NZ_CAWNYS010000432.1:13375-18779 GCF_963878295.1 Aeromonas sp. HMWF014
GTCGCCGATGGCTGGCTTCGAAAATGGTAGAAAGTCTTGCATAAGTGATCCAACAATGAATATTAATCAGTGCCCATCAGAACAGGCGGCCTTCAACATTAATTTCAACATAGCGTATATAAAATTGGCCCCACAATGGCTCAGCAACAGCTGGTAACAATTCACTGTCAAAATCCATATAAAAGCGGGGTGGCAAGGGGGCAGAAACAGCTGGTAACAATTAAACACTGCGACCATTTATAGGGGTGTGGTAAATATTTAAAATCCGAAAAATGCTCATTTTTCAACACTGCATCATCTCTGACATTCTGGTTGTATCAATATGAACATTACTGTATTTGGAAGTGGTTACGTGGGGCTGGTGTTGGCCACTGTACTGGCCGATATTGGTCATCAGGTTATCTGTGTCGATGTCGATGAACAGAAGGTGGCTGACTTGATGGCTGGTCAGGTTCCCATCTATGAACCCGGATTGGAGGCACTGCTCCAGCGCAATATCAAGAGTGGTGCCCTGGTGTGTACCACGGATGCAATCCTGGCCGTCAAGCACGGTGAGGTGCAGTTTTTGGCGGTGGGCACCCCGCCGGGAGAAGATGGCTCTGCCGATCTTTGCCACGTGCTGGAGGTGGCTGACACCATAGCTCGTCATCGTGATGAGCCCGTCATCATAGTCAACAAGTCGACCGTGCCGGTGGGCACAGCCGACAAGGTGACAGCCAGGGTGAAGCTGGTTCAGCAGCAACTGGACAAGTCGTTTGCCTTCGATGTGGTTTCCAACCCCGAATTTCTGAAGGAGGGCTCCGCCATCCAGGACTGTCTGCGGCCGGATCGCATCGTGGTCGGCACTCGCAACGAGGCGTCCCGCCAGCTGATGCGCGAGCTTTACGAGCCGTTCAATCGCAACCATGACCGCATCCTGTTCATGGATGTGCGCAGTGCCGAGCTGACCAAGTACGCCGCCAACTGCATGCTGGCCACCAAGATAAGTTTCATCAACGAGATGGCTGGCCTGGCCGAGCGGGTCGGGGCCGACATCGAGATGGTGCGTCAGGGGATAGGGTCGGATCAGCGCATCGGTTATCAGTTCATCTACCCTGGCTGTGGCTATGGCGGCTCCTGTTTCCCCAAGGATGTCAAAGCCTTGCTGGCAACAGCCCAGGAACTGCAATATGACACGCCGCTGATCCGGGCGGTGGAGCGCATCAACGAGCAGCAAAAATCGCGACTCTACGAGATACTGTCAGACTTCTTCAGCGCCCAGGGGGAATCCCTGGCGGGCAAGACCATCGCCCTGTGGGGGCTGGCGTTCAAACCCAATACCGATGACATGCGCGAGGCGCCTAGCCGCGCCCTGATGGAGGCACTCTGGCGTGCTGGCGCCACAGTGCAGGCCTATGATCCGGAAGCCATGCAGGAGACCCAGCAGCTCTATGGCTATTGTGACAACCTGAGGCTGATGGGGACCAAGGAGGCCGCCGTGTTTGGGGCCGATGCCCTGGTGATCTGCACCGAGTGGAACCATTTCAAAGCCCCCAATTTTGCCACCATCAAGCAGGCATTGAAGCAACCGCTGATCGTGGATGGCCGCAACCTGTTTGATCCGGGTCGCATGCGGGATCATGGCTTTCATTACTATGGTATTGGGCGGGGCGAGTCGGTAAATAGATAATGGAGACGGGCGTTGAATGAAAATGTATCGCGCATCTCACCCATCTCTTTTTACCAACCAGCAGAGTCGGTTTTACCGTCAAAAATAAACAGAGACGCACCTTGAGCTGACCTGGCTGAATAACGCTATGAGCGTGAAATTCCATGAGGTTATGGCATGGTCACATCTTGTAAATAGGGTGATGTGAGCGCCTTCTTTATACTCATGTAATGGCTATTGATTATCCCCTGACCGGGAAATATGAGGGCAGGTTTATCCCGGGATGACCGGCATCTTATTTATCTGTCTTTCATCAGTGCGAGTTTATTTATTCGGAAGGTGTGGTTCGCTTAATTACATTGTTATAAAGGTACTCATACTTGCCCCAAATGGCCTGTCGATGATTCGGCGGGCCATTTTTATGTCCGGTATAAAGGCCTGACCCCAGGCGGGAACTGTCAGGTTTGTTGCGCCATCATGCCAGTTGCGCTGGCAAGGCCCAGATTGGGATGGCAATCACCTGGCTACTCCGGTATATCGTCCACTGGTGCGCTGCTGAGGGTGGCCTTTGACACTATGTTGATGCTCTCGTGCAGCTCGCTGTAGACGATCACGGCCAGGCCTTGTTGCAACTGTTGTCGGACATCGTCGACCTTGTCAGCCAGACTGACGTCATGCTCGCCGTACTCGGTGCCTTCCCGCAGGACGAAGTGTTCGAGCAGGTTGTTGAGGGTATCGGAGTCCAAGTCTTGCCAGGGGATAATCATGGGTTCATCTTCAGTGACCAGAGAGGGGGTATTGTCTATCTGTTGCCAGCAAGCGCAAGGGATTTATGGGGCTGTCAGCGGGTGTACGCAGGTTGTCTGATGAACAACGTCGTCTCTCCATCCACTTCGATCATCCGCTGTGCCAGTCACGCCGCCATGGCCTGAGCCAGGGGGTGCATTGGTTCTGGGCCGTCAACCAGCGGGCGATCCTGTTCCTGCTTGCCCGCTTCTATGTCTATCGGGATGACTATCTGGTGATCGCCTGCATGCAGCCCGGCGCCGACGACGCGATCTATCGGGTCAAAGGGACTGTGCGCAACGGCTATCGACTCGCGCCCTGAGTCTGCTCCTTCACCCATAGGCTGATGCGCTCTTCCAGCCAGAAGCGGGGGCGCCAGGGTGTGCCGTGCAGGAAGCCCACATGGCCGCCCCGTCGGCTCAACTCGTAACGCACCATGGGTGAGAGCTGCTCCGGCTGCGGGATCACGGCCTCTGTCATGAAGGGATCGTCGGCGGCATGGATCACCAGAGTGGGAATGGGAATGCGGGCCAGTAGTCCCAGGCCGGAACAGCGCTGGTAGTAGTGGTCGGCGTTGGCAAAGCCGTGCAGCGGGGCCGTGACCTGCTCGTCGAAGTCGCGCAGGGTGGCAATCTGTTGCACCTGCTGCAGCTGCCAACGTTTGCCCGCCTCGGCCTGGCGCCGGATCTTGTTTTGCAGGTTGTCGCGCATGGTGCGCAGCAGATAGCTCTGATAGACCCGGGAGAAGCCCTTATTGACCCGATCGGCGCAGCTGTCCAGTCGCAGCGGCGCCGAGATCACCACGGCCGCCTGCAGCTCACGCGGGCAGGCCCGTGCCAGCAGATTGACCAGCATGTTGCCTCCCAGCGAATAACCGATGGCGATCAGTGGCTTGCCAGGAAAGCGCTGGCCCAGTTCGGCGATAAGGGCCTGTGCATCCTCGATGGCGCCGGAGTGATAAGCCTGCAGGTGACGGTTGGGTTCGCCGCTGCAGCCACGAAAATGCATCAGTACGGCCTCGTCCCCCTGCCGTTGCAGATGGGCGAACAACCCCTTGGCATAGTGGGAGTGGATGCTCCCCTCCAGCCCGTGAAACAGCACCATCAGTGGCTGCGCGTTCTGGTGGATGTCGCCGCTCCAGGCGAGATCGACGAAATCCCCGTCCGCCAGTTCGAAACGCTCGGCCACGAAGCGGGCCGGCGCCCGTCGCAGCCACTTTGGCAATATGGTTTGCAGATGGGGATTGCGCGCCCACCAGGGGGCGTGGAAGTGACTCTCTATGAGCATGATGGGGTCCGAAACAGGCAACAAAGTACGGCGAGAAGGGGGCTTCTCGCCGCCTTGTCAGGCCAGCAGGCTGTCATGGTGTTCGGCACCGCGCAGCATGGCCTGGATCAGCTCGTTGGCCTCAAACTTGGTCAGCGCCTCGTGGGCGCCCACCTGGTGGGCCCGCTCCACACTGATCTCGCTGGAGAGCGAGGTGTGCAATATGATGTAGGCTCCCGCCAGCGTTGCGTCGCTCTGCACCTCAAAGGCCAGCTCGTAGCCGTCGAGCCCCGGCATCTCTATGTCGCTCACCAGGATATCGATGGGAGTCTTCTGGTTGGCGCGAGCCTGCATCAGGACCAGCGCATCCTTGCCGTTGGTGCAGACCTCGTAGGGGATATTGATGTAGTCCAGCGCCGCCATCAGCTGGCGGCGGGCGACGGAGGAGTCGTCCACCAGCAGGATCCGCATCGGCTTGATCCGCTCACGCTGCACGTCGGTCAGCACCGGGTAGAGGTGGCTGGGGTCGTCCGGGTAGACCCGTGACAGTATCAGCTCCACGTCCAGCAGCTGGATCAGCTGGTCGTTGACCCGGGTGACCCCGGTCACGAACACGTTATGGCCGAGCGCGGCGGGCGGGGATTCGATGTCGCGCCAGTTGCACTCGGTGATCTTGTCGATGCCGCGCACCAGAAAGCCCACCAGGGTGCGGCGGCAGTCGGTGATGATGATGAAGCAGTTTGGCATCTCCTCCTTGCTGATTGGGCGATAGCCCACCGCCATGGCCATGTCGATCACCGGAATGGTGGTGCCCCGCATGCTGGCGGCGCCGAGCACGGTCGGGTGCGAGTGTGGCATGGCCGTGAGCTGGGTGTAAGGCACTATCTCCTTCACCTTGAGGGTGCCGATGGCGAAGGATTGTTTGGCCGAGAGATGAAACAGCAACATGCCCTGGGATTGGTTGGCTTTGCTTTTCATGGCAGATGTCCTGTGAGTCAAAACGGTATCAGTCAATTCAGGCCCCTAGCATAAAGGATTATTGGAGAAATGACCCTCTTGTTATTAGCGGCCGCTTGCCGCAAAACTGGACTCATTTAACCCATTTTTTTTTCGCCTGGCCTACCCGGTTTTTGGCCCGCCGGGTCAGGCGGGTTGCTGTTCATCCAGGCTGGCGCCAAGCCAGCGTTGGCAGGCCTGGGCGAGGGCCTCTTCGTCCCGGTAGCCGAGCTTGCTCACCACCTGCGCCCGCTTGCTGCCGCTCTTGAGCAGGCGCACCGCCTGCAGCAGCTGCCATTGGGCGCTCAGGGCATCGGCCGCGAGGCCCGGATCCGAGATCCCGCGCTGGGAGAGACAGGCTTGCCAGGCGGCGTCACTGCCCGCTTGCTGGCTGATCAGTGCGCGCCAAGCGCCTTGCAGCAGCTGATCCGCATGTTGCGACAGGGGGCAGGCCTGCAACTCGTCGAGTATCACCTGCAGACGGTGACCATAGGCCCCTTGCCAATCGCGGGGGCGCTGCCATTGGGCCAAGCTGTCGAACAGGGCATCCAGCAGCGGGGCCGGTTGCAACCAGCCCGCCTGGGCTGGCTGGGCAACCCGCAGGGAACAGGTCAGCAGATCATGGTGGCAGCCTGCCAGCGGGCTGAAGGCGGCGAGGGCATCGGCGCAGAGCCAGAAGCTGTTGCCCGCGGTCAGCAGCAATTCATG
>NZ_CAWNYS010000433.1:0-101 GCF_963878295.1 Aeromonas sp. HMWF014
CTGCCGTATCAGCCAGGGGCGATGACGCCGGTAGACGCCATACACCAGGGGCACGTCCGTGCTGGCCAAGGAGTTGGTAAGAATCTCTATGCTCACCCCCG
>NZ_CAWNYS010000433.1:111-772 GCF_963878295.1 Aeromonas sp. HMWF014
TGTTTCCTGAGTTTCCGCTACCCATCTGAAGCAGGTGCCTGCTGGAGTAATCCAGTCGGCCAGTACTCTTCACGACCCTCTTCCACACGGCAGACAAGCCACCGTGTTTATCCTTGCAACTGAAATATTACGCAGTTAAATAAAATAAAAAACCGTTTTATTCATTGGCGTATGCAAGTAACTGGACGCTCTCAGGATTCCTGCACCGGAACAAACTGATGAAAAACAATACGATAAAAACATTCATCGCCTTTGGATGGCAAACGTTATCCTCGAAGGCGTACAAGGCTTTGCGAGATCTCGCACAAGAAATGACCCGCTCACAACCAGCGCTGCAGCGGCAGCCAGTCGCTCACCCTGGCCAGCAATCGGCGCAGGGTCGACTGTGGGGCGACAACGGAATGGGACGACCGCTGCTGCCACCCCGCCAGCCACAGCTGCAACTCGGCGCAGAGCGCGGGGCACTCCAGGTGCAACATCAGCTCTGTGTTGAGCATCAGGGAGCGGGGATCCAGATTGAAGCTGCCTAGCAGCGCCTCCCCTTCCCCGATCAGGATCAGCTTGGCGTGCAGGCTAAGGCCCTCCCCCTCCAACTCGGACAGCGCTATCCCCTGCCGTATCAGCCAGGGGCGATGACGCCGGTAGACGCCATACACCAGGG
>NZ_CAWNYS010000433.1:782-1029 GCF_963878295.1 Aeromonas sp. HMWF014
CCCGGCGCTGCTGCCTCAGCCGGCGGCGTAGCCCCCGGGTCAGGATCAGGTAAGGGCTCACCAACTTCAGACTCCCCAGGTTGTCGGCCAGCTTGCGCCAGAGCAGGGGCGCCGTGGTCGGCCGCGACACCAGCCCCTTGCCTGGCCGGTCGAACCAGACCTCGGCCTGTCCCGGATGCCAGCTCAGGGAGGCAGGCTCAGCGTCAAACAGGCTGGCGGGCAGGTCATAGACGGCCGCCACCTGCGG
>NZ_CAWNYS010000433.1:1042-14012 GCF_963878295.1 Aeromonas sp. HMWF014
CAAGGAACGACGCAGCAAGCGGCGGATCGGGTGACTCCAGCGGCTGCGCCAGAATTGATCGAAGCCCTGTTCGGCCTGCTGGCAAAGCAAACCACGGCAGGCGAGATCCAGATCGACGAATTGGGGCGTACCGCCCAGCCCGAAATAGCGGTCACCTATGTTGCGACCGCCGATCACCGCCTGGTTACCATCCACCAGCAGCAACTTGTTGTGCATGCGGTGATTGATGCGGCGAAAGCTGAACATCCCCTCCAGAAACAGGGTCAAAGGACGCCAGCCCCGCAGCCAAAAGGGGTTGAACAGCCGCACTTCTATGCCGGGCTGATGGGCCACCATCTCCAGGAAACGGTTATCGCCAGCATAGAGGTCGTCGATGAGCAGTTGTACCCGCACCCCGCGCCGGGCCGCGTGCAGCAGCTCCGACAACAGCAGCTTGCCGCTGCTGTCTTCCTCCCAGCTGTAGTATTGGGCCTGGATCCGGCTGCGGGCGCTGCGGATCAGCTGGCAGCGCACCTTGAGCGCAAGCTCGGGTTGATCAATCAGTGCAAATTCGCCGGGGATCATGGCGTCATCTGCCTGTCATGGGGAAATGGCATAACGCTGGCTACAGACCTCATTGGAACGTGGATAAGGGAATTTACCATGGAACTCACGGATCGCCCCGCCATCAGCCATCGACCGCAAGCCAGTCAGCCGGATCCCTCGCCGACCGGCCAGCTGGCCCCCTGGTATCTGCAGCACAGGGATCAGCCCTTTGTACCGCCCACTCAGCCTGTCTAGACGGGCGAGAGAACATCAGGGCTGGGCCACCGCCTCGATGGCGGCAGCCTTGCCCTCCAGCTGCGGCAGGCTGAAGCGATAGGCCACGTAGTACTTGTAGATGGTACTGACGTAGTTGATGGGCCCCTGGCCGACCTCGTTGGCCACCAGCTGCTCCACGTTGCCAAACCAGACATTCGGATCCAGCCCGGCGGCCTCCGCCTTGGCCCTGATCGCCTGCACCCGATTCGGACCGGCATTATAGGCCGCCAGCGCAAACAGATGGCGGTTGAGCACATCCAGCCCGGGATCGTTGAAGTAGGTATCCAGGATCAGTCGCATATAGCGGCAGGCCGCCTCCACATTGCCCTCCAGGCTGGCGAGCCTGGCTCCACGAATGCCCACCTCTCCCCCTGTACTCGGCAACAGCTGCATGATCCCCACAGCCCCTCGCTCTGAGCGCACGCCGGCATTGAGGCCCGACTCCTTATAAGCCAGCGCCGCCAGCATCAGCCAGTCCAACCCGTACTTGTCGGCCTGCTGCTCCAGCACCTTGCGGATAGTCGCCAGCCGCCCCAGAGGATCCGGCGCCAAAATATTGCTCATCTGATCGCTGCGGGCCACCAGACCGCGCAGGGTCATGTCGCTATAGAGGGTACGCTTGCCCGCATCGGCCAGATAACCGTTCACCGCCTTGAGCAGCTTGGGGCTATTGTTGCGCAGCGCCCAGGCACTGCGGCCCTTGTCCCGCAGCGGGATCAGCTTGTGAGCTCTCAGGCCGCTGATCATGCCGAGCCAGATGCGCCCCTTGAAACTGTCGGTTACCGTGAGCGGTATGATGCCGGCCGCTACCATCTCCAGCAGATCCCCGTCCTGCAGGTATTCGGGCACCGTCTCTATGTAGATGGGCGGCAGCCCCAGTTCGCGAAACAGCCAGTTGAGCTGGCGCAGGCTCTCATAATAGCTGGAGCTGGCGCGCACCCAGATGCGCCTGCCGGAGAGCTGGGTGATGCGGTTGAAAGTCGGTAGGGAATGCTGGCTCACCACCCACTCTTCGATGGGGGCGATCACCGGATCGGAGAAGGTCACCTGCTCGCGCCGGGTCGGTGTCACCGTCATGTTGGCCGCCACCAAATCGCCGCGCCCCTCGCTGAGGTAGTCCAGCAGCTTGTCCTGGCGTACGGGTATGTAGATGATCTTAAGTTTGATCTTCTCCTTGGCCAGATAGGTCTGGTTCAGCCAGCGCTCGAACCCCTGCAGCTGATTGACCAGGATGCCGTGCTGAGTCCCCTTGTCGAGGAAAAAGAATCCCCGCTCATAGACCACCAGGGCCCTGAGTTCTTTCTTTTGCAGTATATGTTCGAGGTCCCCGGGTTGGGGCAGGCGCTGTGGCTTGAGATCCGCCGCCAGCAGAGGAAGACACCAGAGGGCCAGCAGGCCCCAGATCCATCGCAGCCTCATTATGTGGTCGCCTTCTGTTGGCCGACTCGCGTCGGGCAAAACCGTCTGTGGGATAACTTACTATAGAACGCAGACCTACAGCAGAAGGGTCAACACGGCAGGCGCACCCGCCGTGTCATCACAGGGCTCAGATAGAGCGGGCACGCATCTCGAAAATCAATTTTTCGGCGGTGCAGGTGAACTGCAGGCGGGCTTTCAGGATCACACCGTTGGCGCCCTGGCTCAGCTCGCTGCTGATGCTGGCTTCGGCAGTCACCTGTTTGGCCAGTGCCTCATAAGCGGCCAGCTTGGCACGGGCATCGGCTTCTACCGCCGCCTCGATCACCAGATCCATGACATCGTCACCTTCACCTATGATGGTGCCGATCTCGGCGAAACAGCCACAGCTGTCACAGGTTTCCTGCACTTTATCTTCTACGGACATCATTCAACTCCTACTTATTTCGGCTGTACTTCATCGTCACGCAAGGCTTTACGAAAATCCCTGATGGCGGTGCCCAGATCCTCACCGGCGCCGGCCAGGCGTTTGCTGCCAAACACCACGACCACAACCACAAGCAGGATCAACAAATGCCAGATATGAATTCCACCGAGTCCCACTGGGATACTCCTGACTGATAGATACCGATTGTTTGTATCAAAAGAAGGCGCAAGGATTGTTGGGCAAAATCAAGGCAGGTGCAAGTTTGCAAATAAATCACGCAAAAAAATACGGCGACCCAGGGTCGCCGTATCACTTGATGCTACTTGTCCCCTCAACCACTACATCCTGTACCAGCCGCCATTGAAGGCGAGAGACAACCGAAGCATAGATTCGCCAAGATATGAAAACAAATGGTATAAATTCATCTAAGAATTGAAGGAGATTCATATCATGTTGCTGGAACAGCTGGGGCGTATCGACCTCAATTTATTGATTATCCTGCAAGTTTTGCTGGAAGAGCGGAATGGCAGCCGGGCGGCCCGCCGCCTGCATCTGAGCCAGTCTGCCGTCAGCAAGGCCCTTGGCCGCCTGCGGGAAACCTTCGATGACCCCCTGTTCGTGCGCTCCGCCTATGGGCTGGAGCCCACCGCCCGCGCCCTGACGCTGCAGCAGCAACTGCAACCCATATTGCTGTCGCTGGACAACCTGATCCAGCCGCCAGATTTCGATCCGGCCAATACCGAGCGGGAGTTCGTCATCGCCAGCATGGACAGCGCCTTCACCCTGTTCGCCCCGCTCTACCTGAGCGAGCTAAAACGGCAGGCACCGGGCATACGGCTGCGCTACGAGGAGTGGACCGAGAACAGTCTGACAGAGATGAGTCAGGGCCAGGTGGACATCGCCTTCACGGTGCGGGAGAACTGCATCAGCTCGGATTTCCGGCTCGACACCCTGCCCAACGCCATCTGCCAGCGGTTGCTTGCCATCGATGACCTCACCTGTCTGGTGCAACACGATCACCCGGCCCTGCACGAGCCCGAGTGGGATCTCGCCCGTTACCTGGCCTATCCCCATGTGCAGACCTATTGCGAGGGGCGGGACCGCTGGATGCTGGATCACAAGCTGGCAGGGATGGATCTCTACCGCCGGATCGAGGCGACCGTGCCCTCGTTCGAGGCGGCGCTGCGTATGGGCATGCACTCGGACATGATAGTGACCCTTTCAAGGCTCTATGCCCGTCACGCTACCCAGGTCTATCCGCTGGTGCCGCTGCCGCTGCCCATAGCGCTCGACAGCATCTCCCACCTGCTGATCTGGCATCAGCGCCACGAGGAGGATCCGGGCCACCGCTGGCTGCGGGAAACCTTGCTCGCCCTCATCATGAGCAAACTGGAACCCTCCACCATAGAACAGCCCTGATCATGCTGCTGGTTGCAGGGGACGCGCTTCCTCCTCGGCATGAGCAAGCGGGGAACCGGGGCTGAAAAGCAGCCCTGACACTTCAGCCCTGGCCGGTCACCGCCAGATAGTGGTGCACGCCGTCCAGCAGCATCTGCACCGAGATCATCACCAGCAGCATGCCCATCAGCCGCTCCACCGCTTTGAGTCCCCGCTCACCCAGCAGCTTGTTGAATACCTCGTAAAACATCAGGATCACGGCGCTGGCTCCCCAAGCCATCAGCAGGGCCAGCGACCAGTCCACCATCCGGGTCGGCTCCTGGTTGGCCAGCAACAACAGGGAGGCAAGAATGGAGGGGCCGGCGATCATGGGGATGGCCATGGGCACCAGGAAAGGCTCTTCACCCGCCGCCAGCCCGGTCACCCCGCCTTCACTCGGGAAGATCATCTTGATGGCGATGAGGAACAATATGATGCCGCCCGCTATGCTGACCGCCTCCTGGCGCAGATTGAGGAAATCCAGGATCTGCTGACCAGCGAGCAGGAAGGCCATCATGATAGCGAGAGAGAACAAGAGCTCCCGCATCATCACCTTGCGCCGCCGCTTGGGATCAAGATGACGCAGGATCGACAGGAAGACCGGCAGGTTGCCCAGCGGATCCATGATCAAAAACAACATGACGGCTGCGGAGAAAGTGTCCATACAACGCCCAGGCTAAGCATTCAATAAGGAGGGGGAAGAGGGCAAAATATAACAAAGGCGGCGGGATTCAGCGAGCGCCACAGGCCGCTCGCCGCGGGGGGATCACCCGTGGTGGCAAATCTTGCCGGCGTGGGTCTGAAAACCCTGCCCTGATTCGATGAACTTGCCGCGCTGTGCCAGCAAGGCGATCAGCGCCTCTGCATCCATCTCGCTGGCACTGCAGGTATGGAAACGGGCGTCGGTGCCAAAGCGCGCATCGATCGCCTCCCTGAGGCTGGTCCGGGTAAATTGGCCACCCTGCGCCAGCATCATCTCCATCACCTCGTGACCGTGTACCGATTGAGTCATTGCAAACCTCATTAATGAACATATTTAATGTCAATTAAATCCCGCCCCGCCACTGGCGACCTTGATATAAGCCAATAAATTGCCAATTTCCCTCAGGTCGGGCTGGCTGTGAGGAGTGCTTTGTCGATAATGTGGCAACCTGACAAGGGGATGGCTACACTAACGCCCCTTTTTGCCATCTCAGACCGACTATAAGGACATTGGCGTCATGCTGCACCATGGATTGGCTTTCAAACCCTGGCGGATCTGGACCCGCCGTCCTCTCTGGTTGAAGACCCTGATCGGTATGCTGACAGGGATCGGCCTGGGACTCGGTTTCAGTGAACAGGCGTTGCAGCTCAAGTCCATTGGCGTCCTGTTCGTCAACACCATACAGATGCTGATGGTGCCTCTCATCTTCTGCTCGGTCATCGCTGGCCTCACCTCATTGCTCAAGGGCAAGAGTCTGGATCGGATCGGCAGCAAGGCCATAGGCCTCTATCTCTTTTCCACCGCCATCGCCATCTGCATCGGCCTGATGATGGGCTGGCTGCTGGAACCCGGCATGGGCGCCAATATGGGGCCCTATGAGCGCGTCGGTATGCTGGAACAGCCGACCCTGGCCAGCGTGCTGAGCCATCTGGTACCGCGCAACCCGCTGCAGGCCATGGTGGATGGCAAGATACTGCAGGTGATCGTGTTCGCGGTGGCCCTCGCCCTCGCCCTCAACGCCACCGGCCGGCGCGGCCGTCCCGCCATCCTCTTCTTCACCTCGCTGGCGGAAGGGATGTTCAAACTGACCCAGATGGTGATGGCGCTGGCCCCCTACGGCGTCTGCGCCCTGATGGCCTGGATGACAGGCAAATACGGGGCGAGCCTGCTGATGCCTCTGCTCAAAGTAATCGGCGCCGTCTATCTCGGCTGCCTGCTCCATGTGCTTGGCGTTTACAGCGGCCTGTTGATCCTGCTGGCCCGGCTCAATCCGCTGCACTACTTCAAGAGCATCGTTGATGCACAGGCCGTGGCCTTCACCAGTAGCTCCAGCAGCAGCACCCTGCCCATCAGCCTGGCCTGCGCCGAGCGTCGGCTCGGTGTCTCCCCCGCCATCACCGCCAAGGTGCTGCCCATAGGCGCCACCATCAACATGGACGGCACCGCCCTTTATCAGGGGGTAACCGCCCTGTTCGTGGCACAGGCCTTCGGAGTGGATCTGCACATGGTGGATTACCTGACCATCATCAGCATCGCCACCCTGGCCAGTATCGGCACGGCGGGCACACCGGGCACCGGATTGATGCTGCTGACGCTGACGCTGACCGCAGTGGGATTACCGCTGGAAGGAGTAGCCCTCATCGCCGGGATCGACCGGA
This sequence comes from Aeromonas sp. HMWF014, assembly GCF_963878295.1. Classification (NCBI taxonomy): domain Bacteria; kingdom Pseudomonadati; phylum Pseudomonadota; class Gammaproteobacteria; order Aeromonadales; family Aeromonadaceae; genus Aeromonas; species Aeromonas sp. HMWF014. Next base: position 7,485 of record NZ_CAWNYS010000433.1, read on the forward strand.
TCCTCGACATGGCACGCACCACGGTCAACGTCTCCGGCGATATTCTGGTGTCCGTGCTGATCGCCCGCAGCGAGAAGGAGCTGGATCTGGCGACCTATCACGACGCCAGCGCGGGGGAGGATATCGACTTCACCCTGCGCTGAGGCAGGGTGAGCGATTAATGATCGTGGGGATCGTGATGACAGCGCCAGCAGACCTCGAAGTTGGCGCCGTTCTCCTCCCCGCATTGACCGCAGAGCCAGCCATTGCCCTGACGCTGCTGGTAACGCTCTATGACCCGCCCAGCCTTGCTGCGGTCCTCGGCCCTCACCATCAGGGTCACCTGCAACATGTCTACCGGCAACTCGCCCAGGGCGCCGGACAACGCCTCCCCGTTGAGCCGTACCAGCACCCCTTCCACTTCCAGCGCCCCCTTCAGGGCATGGGCCTCCAGTGAATGGGAAGCCCGATAAAGATTGATCCATTGATCCATGCCTTCCCCCTGCAACCGGTTGTCGATGCCGCATATAACCGGCACCATGCCCTCTTCCATCCTCGGGATAGAACCTGGATCCCATGATCCAGCCCCCTTATTTCCCTAACACGCCAGTCACAACAGGTTGTCGATGCCGTAATCGGCCCCCTGCGCCACCATGAAATCGATAAAGGTCCGCAACTTGCGCGGCATCAGTCGCCGCTCCGGAAACAGCAGATATATCGGTACCTTGGGCTGCTGCCACTCGGGCAGCAGGGTCACCAGCGCCCCGCTGACCAGCTCCTCATGACAGAGCATGGCAGGTAGAGAAGCCAATCCCAACCCCGCCTTCGCCGCCTCCCTGGCGCAGGTTATATTATTAACCCGAAAACGGGAGGGAGGGTCAACCAGCACCTCCCTACCCTCGCGCTCGAAACACCAGTGAGAGGCCAGAAAGCCGCTGCTCACCGCCACCCGCTCGTGTAAAAGCAGATCTTCCGGCCGCGTGATGGCTGAGCTGCGCGCCAGATAATCCGGGCTGGCACAGAGCAGCCGCTCCGTGCTCCACAGCCGCCGCGCCGCCAGATTGGAGTCGCTCATGTCACCGATGCGCACGATCGCATCCAGCCCCTCGTTGATGGGATCCACGATGCGATTGGTCAGCTCCAGCTCCACCTGCAGGCCCGGATAGACTTGCAAGAATTTAGCCACCAACCGACCAACCACCAGCTGCCCCGTCTCGATAGGCACCGCCAACTTGAGGGTACCTGTCACCTCCTGCTGGCTGGCACTCACCATCAGCTCGGCCTGAGCCAGCTCATCCACCGCCTTGCTGCAGCGCAGGTAATACTGCTCCCCGGCCTCGGTCAGGGTGAGCTGCCGGGTGGAGCGGTAGAGCAGCCGCACGCCGAGGCGTTGTTCCAGCTCGGCGATGCGGCGACTCACGGTCGCCTTGGTCATGCCCAGATCCTGGGCGGCCGCAGTGAAGGAGCCCTTGTCGACGATCCGCACTAAAATCAATGCCGCGTTCAAATCCATTGTTGCACCAGTGAAACTGTCTATCTCATAAATGGATACTAATCGAAACAGTTGGCCAGTGTTAGCCTGCGCCTCTTAAGTTCAGGAATCCCCCCAAAAATGAGTCAACACAAGAAGATCCCCCTGCTGGCCGCCATGGTGCTGGCCCTGCTCGGTCTGCTGTTCGCCGGTTACTGGTATCTGCATGGCCGCTATTTCGAGAGTACCGACAACGCCTACCTGCAGAGCGAGGTGACCGGGATCGGCTCCAAGCTGCCGGGCTACATCAGCGAGGTGCTGGTCACCGACAACCAGGCGGTGAAGACCGGTCAGCTGATCGCCAGACTGGATGATCGGGAGTACAAGACCAAGGTGGCCGAGGCCGAAGCCGACCTGCGCCTCAATCAGGCGACAGCGGAGAATCTGGCCGCGACCCGCACCCAGCAGCTGAGCCTGATCCGTCAGGCCGAGGCCAAAGTCAGCTCTGCCAATGCCGAGCAGGTGCGCGCCCAGCAACAGGTGCAGCGCGTCAGCCAGCTCAACCAGCGCCATTACAGCTCGCAAGACAGCCTGGACGAGGTACGGGCTGGACTGCAGGTCAATCTGGCACAGGAGCAGGAGGCCCAAGCCGCCCTGCAAGCAGCCCGTGAACGACTGCTGGTGCTGGATGCCGAAGCCAAGCAGAACAAAGCCAGGCTGGCCCTGAGCGAGGCGCTGCTGGAGCAGGCCAAACTGGCGCTGACCTATACCGAGTTGCGGGCACCGGCCGATGGCATTATCGGCAAACGCAGCCTGCGGGCCGGGCTCTATGTCCAATCCGGCATGCAGGTCGCCAGCCTGGTGCCGCTGCAACAGGTGTGGGTCGAGGCCAACTTCAAGGAGACTCAGCTGCTCCACATGCAGCCGGGCCAGAAGGTGAAGGTGATCCTGGATGCTTATCCGGGTCAATCAGTCGAGGGGATCATCGACAGCCTGGCCCCCGCCACCGGCGCCAGATTCGCCCTGCTGCCACCGGAAAACGCCACCGGCAACTTCACCAAAATAGTGCAGCGGGTGCCGGTCAAGATCCGCATCCCCGAGCCGGGCGCCCTGGCTGGCAAGCTGCTGCCGGGCCTCTCCACCGAGGTGATAGTGGACACCCGGGATCCCGAGCCCCTGGTCGCCGCCCACTGATGGAACCCATTCCACGTCGCCACTGGATCGCTGTCATGGGGGGCCTCATTGGCGCCTTCATGGCCATCCTCGACATCCAGATCACCAACGCCTCCCTGAAGGACATTCAGGGGGCCCTCTCCGCCACCCTGAGCGAGAGTTCCTGGATCTCCACCTCCTATCTGGTGGCAGAAATGATCGCCATCCCCCTGAGCGGCTGGTTCAGCAGGGGCCTGAGCGTGCGCCGCTATCTGCTGTGGACCACCGGCGCTTTCCTCATCGCCTCCGTGCTCTGCTCGTTCAGCTGGAACCTCACCAGCATGATCGTCTTCCGGGCATTGCAGGGCTTCACCGGCGGCGCCCTCATTCCCATGGCCTTCTCACTCATCGTCACCCTGTTGCCACTGCACAAGCGGGCCACCGGCATGGCGCTGTTCGGCATCTGTGCCACCTTCGCCCCCGCCATAGGCCCAACGCTGGGCGGCTGGCTGACCGAGCAGCTGTCGTGGCACTACATCTTCTATCTGAATGTGCCACCGGGACTGCTGGTGATGGCCATGCTGGCCCACGGGCTGGACAAGCAGCCGGTGGACTGGGAGGTGATCAAGCGGGTGGATCTCATCGGCATAGTCACCATGGCGATGGGGCTGGGCCTGCTGGAGGTGGTGCTGGAAGAGGGCAACCGGGAGGACTGGTTCGGTTCCAGCTTCATCGTGCGGCTCACCGTCATCTCGGTAGTGGCCCTGGTGTTCTTCGTCATCAGCCAGCTGCTCAGACGCCATCCGCTGGTCAACCTGCGGCTACTGCACAATCCGCGTTTCGCGCTGGCCTGCTTCGCCTATCTGGTGCTCGGCATGGCGCTGATGGGCTCCATCTATGTGCTGCCGCTCTACATGGCGCAGATCCACAACTACAACGCACTGGAAATCGGTGAAGTACTGATGTGGATGGGGCTACCACAGCTGCTGGTGTTGCCGCTGGTGCCCAAACTGACCCACAAGATAGACCCGCGCTACCTGGTGAGTTTCGGCTTCCTGGTGTTTGCCATCAGCTGCTTCATGAACATGAACATGAGTGCCGACTACGCCGGCCCCCAGCTGATCCAGTCGCTGATAGTGCGGGCGTTGGGTCAACCCTTCATCATGGTGCCGCTCTCTCTGGTGGCGACCGCCAGCCTGACCCATGACGAGATCCCCTCCGCCTCGACCCTGCTCAACGTACTGCGCAACCTCGGCGGCGCGTTCGGTATCGCCATCATTGCGACCCTGATCGATAACGACACCCGCGTTCATGTCAGCCAGATCAGCAGCACGCTGGCCGCCAGTAGCATAGAGGGGCAGAGCTACCTGCTGCAGCTGGCCCAGAACATGATGGTGCAAGGCTCGGGTCCCGAGCTGGCACAGCAGCAGGCCCAGGCCATGCTGGCGAACACCATCAGCCGCGAGGCGGCCATCATGGCCTACAATCAGGTGTTTTACGTGATGGGCATCTTCCTGCTGATCGCCAGCGCCCTGATGCTGCTACTCAAGCAGCCAGCACCCAGGGCTGCCGACGCCGAGCCGCTCGAGGCATAGCAAGGGTCTGAAAACAGGCCCATTTTCCTTGCCGCGGTTCGTCACCCGTCAGCAAGGATCAGGGTCTAGTGCGAGCGATAAAAGGCACCGGCGCCTCTTCACCCTGCCAGCGAGGCGGCGATCAAAAACTGGGCGGCGAAGTAGCTGCTCATCACCCAGGCCGTCGCATGGGGGAAAGGGCGGCGGAAGCGATCCAGCGCCAGCATGCTGTCGGAGAAGAGGAACATCAAGGCCCCCACCAGGGCGGCGGCACTGCCTGCAGTCAAGGAGGCGTGCCAGGCACCGGCGGCCACCCAGGCCATGCCAATGATCACCAGCATGTAACAGAGCACGGGGACCTTCATCTCCCCGAGTTTGCCCCACAACAGGCCGAACACCATGCCCGCCACCAGCAGCAACAGCAGGCCATCCATCAGCTTCAGCACCAGCGGCCCCTGGGCGAAACCGACTATGTAGCAGAGGTGCGCGACAAAAAATGCCGCCAGCCCCTGAATAAACCGATCGCTTGGCAGCATCAGCAGCACGTCTCCGGCCAGCGACAGGCAGAGGCCGAGCAGGATCCAGGCATGGGAGCCGTCGTGGTCATAACCCTGATAGCCAAACGCCAGCGCAATGATGAGCAGCATGGTCAGCGGCTTACTGATGTAGAACTGACGGGAGTCTGAGCCGTAGGCCGCACGAATGTGCCACCAGCCCGATGCGATGATCAAGAAACTCAATAACATGCCCTGCTCCTCACGTGTTGCTCGCACTCATACGGCAACATCTTATTTACCGGGAGCAGAGTAGCAAATTCCCCCGCCCAGTGGCAGGGGTGCTCAGAACACCAGCCCTCTACACCTAAAGTCTAATTGCCTCGCCCCCCCTGCTGGGGCATAAGGAACGGGTCTGGAGGATCACCATGGAAGAAGCAATGAAAAACTATCTGCCCGCCATCGATATTATGATGTGCCATCTGGGGATCAGCTTCGAGCAGGCCTGCGAACAGCTTGGCCTCAGCCCGCAGGAGCAACAGGCGCTGGACCAGTTGCAGGATCCGCAAGAATAAGCCCCGACCGGGGAGATGAAAACGGCGCCTCGATGGCGCCGTTTTTATTGACCCTTGTTAGGCTCGCACCGCCCGTCGCCGTTGCAGCCCGACGATCAACGCAAACAGCAGGAAGCCGGGCAACCACATCAGCTCCTTGCGCCAGCGCTCGGTGGGCGCCTTGACGGTCAGGATCTCCTGATCGAACTCCAGCCCCATGGTGGCCGCAGGGCTGCCAAAGGCGACGTTGTCGATCAGCGTCTTGCCATCCTGTTCATAGAGGCTCAGTCCCAGATTGGCCAGCCGCTCCTCGCCATCCGCCCCATCCGGAACGGCGACCAGCAGGGTGAACTTGCGCGGTTTTCCGACCGCATCTTCACCCTGGACGCGCAGCCGCAGCGTGCTCTCCGCCTCCACTTCACCCATGGTTTTTGCCAACTCGGCGGGCGGGGTAACCCGATAGGGATCGTGCACCATGTCCATCCAGAAACCGGGGCGGAACAGGGTAAAGGCGACCAGCAGCAGCAATATGCTCTCGTACCAGCGGCTCTTCACCAGGAACCAGCCCTGGGTAGCAGCGGCGAAGATCAGCATGGCGATGGTTGCCACGATAAAGATCAGCACTCCGTGGGCAAAGTCCACATCGATCAGCAGCAGGTCGGTGTTGAAGATGAACAGGAACGGCAGCGCGGCGGTACGCAGGCTGTAGTAGAACGCCGTGATCCCGGTCTTGATCGGATCCCCCTTGGAGACGGCGGCTGCCGCGAACGAGGCCAGCCCCACCGGCGGCGTCACATCCGCCATGATGCCGAAGTAGAAGACGAACAGGTGCACGGCGATGAGCGGCACTATCAGGCCGTTCTGCTGCCCGAGCGTCACCACCACGGGCGCCAGCAGGCTGGAGACAACGATGTAGTTGGCGGTGGTGGGCAGCCCCATGCCGAGAATAAGGCTCAGAAAGGCGGTGAGCAGCAGCATCAGCAGCAGATTGCCCATGGAGAGCATCTCCACCAGATCGGCCAGTACCAGACCCACCCCAGTCTGGGAAACGGCGCCCACTATGATGCCGGCAGTGGCGGTCGCAATGCCGATGCCAATCATGTTGCGGGCTCCGGCCACCAGCCCCTCGCGCAGATCGATCAGACCGTCCTGCACTGAGCCGTAATCGTGCTGGCCATCACTGCGCAGCCAGTTGAGCAGCGGCCGCTGGGTCAGCAGTATGATCACCAGCATGACGGTTCCCCAGAAGGCCGACAGCCCGGGCGAGAGCCGTTCAACCATCAGGCACCACACCAGCACCACCA
>NZ_CAWNYS010000434.1:0-620 GCF_963878295.1 Aeromonas sp. HMWF014
TAATGGCCTACTTCAAGATTAGCCTTTCAACACGTAATTGGGACAGAGCCCAGATCAAGGGTGATGGCAGCTATGACCGCCTCTACAAGAAGTGGTTCGAATCCAACGCCTGGCTGAATCAGCTCAAGTAACCTCGCAAGGGGCGGCCTGCCGCCCCTTCACGCAGATCCCCACACAATAAATAACTACAACGAGGTTGCGACAGTGCACAACCCAACAAGACAGATGGAAAAACAGCCCAATCAGCTGCTCTGGCACGGCGTCTTTCTGCTGATGCTGCTGGCTGCCGTATTCGGCATCTATAAAGCGGTTCAGTCCGTGGATTACACCTGGCGCTGGGAGCGCATTCCCCAATACATCGCCTATCAGGCAGAGCAGAACAACCTGGCCGAATTTGACGGCACAGTGATCGCCGGCACCACCAGCGCCGAACAGGGCAAACTGTTCCTGCAAAACGATCTCGACCCCAATCAGCGCCAGGCCATTACCAGCACAGGGATAAAGGTCGCAGAAGGGGATACCATCTTCCGGGGCGATACCCTGGATACCGAACTCACCTGGACCGCAGGCCCCATCGCCTGGGGCGTCTGGGTCACGGTCAAGCTCTCCCTAGTGGCGGG
>NZ_CAWNYS010000434.1:634-4463 GCF_963878295.1 Aeromonas sp. HMWF014
GCAATCTGGCGGTCACCTATGTGGAGCTCATTCGCGGCACGCCGCTGCTGGTGCAGATCTTCATCGTCTACTTCTTTATCGGCACTGTGCTGAACCTCGACCGCTTCACCGCCGGGGTCGCCGCGCTGGCAGTCTTTACCGGCGCCTATGTGGCCGAAATCGTGCGCGCCGGTATCAGCTCCATCCACAAGGGGCAGATGGAGGCCGGTCGCAGCCTGGGGCTCACCTCGGCCCAGACCATGCGTTACGTCATCCTGCCCCAGGCATTCAAGCGGGTGCTGCCGCCGCTGGCAGGCCAGTTCATCAACCTCATCAAGGACTCTTCGCTTGTGTCTGTCATCTCCATCACGGATCTCACCAAGGCGGGGCGCGAGGTGGTCAGCTCCACCTTCAGCCCGTTCGAGGTGTGGTTTACCGTGGCCCTGCTCTATTTGGTACTGACCGGCACCCTCTCTTTCCTGGTACGCCGTCTGGAGGTGAAATATGCGCGCAGCAACTGATCCCATTATCAAGGCAACCGGTGTCGAGAAATTCTATGGCACCGAGGTGCACGCCCTGAAAAACGTCAGCACCCAGGTGGCCGAAGGGGAAGTGGTGGTCATAGTGGGCCCGAGCGGATCGGGTAAATCCACCTTCCTGCGCACCCTCAACCAGCTGGAGACCATCAACGACGGCAACATAGTGGTCGATGGCATATCTCTGACCGAACCGGGTGACGTCAACAAACTGCGGGAAGAGGTGGGCATGGTGTTCCAGTCCTTCAACCTCTTCCCCCACCTGAACGTGCTGGACAACATCTGCCTCGCCCCGCAGAAGGTGCGCGGGTTGTCGCGCAACGACGCGCGGGACAGGGCCAAGGCCTTGCTGCTGAAGGTGGGGTTGTCAAACAAGGCTGAGAGCTATCCGTCCCAGCTCTCAGGCGGCCAGCAACAACGGGTGGCCATCGCCCGGGCGCTCGCCATGCAGCCGCGCATCATGCTGTTTGATGAGCCCACCAGTGCCCTCGATCCCGAGATGGTGGGCGAGGTGCTGGACGTGATGAAAGGGCTGGCCCGCGAAGGCATGACCATGGTGGTGGTGACCCACGAGATGGGTTTCGCCCGCGAGGTAGCGGATAGGGTGCTCTTCATGGAAAACGGCGAGCTGCTGGTGGATGAGAAGCCGACCGACTTCTTTGACAATCCCCACTCCCCGCGCCTGCGCCAGTTCCTGAGTCAGGTGCTCTGACGCTGACAGCCGAAAAAAGCAGGAGAGGGAGTCCAGGGCTCCCTCTGTTTTTCCATCCCGGACTTGGCCTGCCATCATAATGGCGCAGGATCCCGCAGCAGCACTGTGCCAGGTACCTCGCCCCTGTCAGGTCCCGCACCCATCTTTTTATCACTTTAAAACAGATACTTACCATCATGTTTGCCATGAGTCAGCCAGCCGATGGCAGTGCAATATGCTAATGAAATATTAAATCCATTCGGTATGCTGGAACACAACTGGTCAAACCGGATGCCCACCATGGATGTGCAACTGCTGCTGCTCTACCTCTCCCCGGTCTTTCTGGCCTTTATCGGCTGGGAGATACTCTACCTGCGCAAATATGGTGCCGCCTTTCCCACCGCCACCTACCAGTGGCGGGATCTGTTCGCCAACGCCGCGCTGGCCCTGATGCATCAGGGGGGCGATGCGCTGGCGGCCATCGCCATCGTTTATCTGTATGACACCCTCTGGGGCTGGCGGCTGTTCGATATCGAGCTCAATATCTGGAGTCTGTTGCTGCTCTTCTTGCTGCAGGATCTCTGTTACTGGCTGTTCCACTTTGCCAGCCACCACGTGCGCTGGCTGTGGGCCTCCCACGTGGTGCATCACAGCTCGGAGCGACTCAACCTCTCCACTGCCTTTCGCCAGAGCCTGATGTATCCCATCTCAGGCATGTGGCTGTTCTGGATCCCCATGATCCTCATCGGCTTCCCGCCCCAGGCCGTGGTGGCAACCGTGCTGCTCAGCCTGGGTTTTCAGTTCTTCGTCCACACCCAGGTGGTGGGCAAGCTCGGCTGGCTTGAGTGGGTCTTCAATACGCCCTCCCACCACAGGGTGCACCACGCCAGCAACGCCAAATACATAGACAGCAACTTCGCCGGCGTGCTCATCATCTGGGATCGGCTGTTTGGTACCTTAGTGGAAGAGGACCCCGCCGAGCCGTGTCGCTTTGGCATCACCAAGCCTATCCACAGCTTCAACCCCCTCACCCTCACCTTCCACGAGTGGCGCGACATGCTGCGCGAGGCCCGTGGCCTCCCCTGGCAGCAGAAACTGAGCGTGCTGTTTGGCAAGCCGGCTGGCCCCGGCAGCGTCTGAATCAGAACCTTGAGGCAGAGCAAAAATGAGAGCGCCACCAGGGCGCTCTCGTTCATTGCCTGTCACAGACCCAGGTCAGACATGGGCAAATGACCAGAGTGCAGGCAGGAGGCTCACCAGGGTTATCCCGGCCAGCAGTCGCTCGCGGCCACTGAGTCGTTCAGCGCCAGCCTGCTGACGGCGGCTATAGAGAAACAGCAGCAGGCCCGGCCCGTAGAGCAGCAAGGAGAGCAGCAGGTATTCCACCCCGGCGGCATAGAGCAGCCAGAGGCCGTAACCGCTCGACACCAGCGCCACCGCCCGCATCAGCCCCCGGCCCTGCCCGCTCTCACTCTTTCCACTGAAAGAGAGCTTGAGCAGAAACAGGCCGATCAGCAGATAAGGCACCAGGATCATGGAGGTGGAGATGAGCAGCAGGCTGGTATACCCCTTGCCGAGCAACCACACCAACAGCAGGCAGCCCTGCACCGTCAGACTGGTGAGCCAGAGCGAGGCGATGGGGGTGCCGTTGCGGTTCTGGCGCCGGAAGATGGCCGGAAAGGCGCCGTGGCGCGCCGCACTAAAGGGCACCTCGGCCGAGAACAGGGTCCAGCTCACATAGGAGGCGAGCACAGAGACAATGAGGCCGACACTTATCAGCAGCTTGCCCCAGGATCCCGTCATCTGGGCCATCAGCCCCGCCATGGAGGGGTTGGGCAGGGCCGCGAGCTCGGGTCTGCTCAATATCCCCAGCGCCAGTACCGAGATGAGCACATAGAGCAGCAGTGCCAACACGACCCCAAGCACGGTGGCCGTGCCCACATCCCGCCGGTTTCTGGCGCGGGCCGACAAAACGGCCGCCCCTTCGATGCCGGTAAAGACCCAGAGGGTGATGAGCATGGTGTTGCGCACCTGCTCGGAGACAGGTACCGCCAGGGTGCTGCCCCCCTGATCCGCCGCGAAAGTCACGGGGTCGAAGTAATAGCAGGCGAACAGGATGAACAGCAGCAGCGGCAGGCTCTTGGCCAGGGTCGCCACCAGATTGAACAGGGCCGCCTGCTGCACGCCACGGGCCACCAGCAGATGCACGGCCCAGAGGATGCAGGATTCGCCAATAAAGGAGGCCAGGGTGTTGCCCTCGCCGAACCAGACACTGCCTGGGGTATCGACGAAGCTACCAAGGGCCGCGAAAGCGATCACCAGATAACCCACCACGCCTATGGTGGCGCACAGCCAGTAACCCCAAGCGGAGAAGAAACCCACCAGATCGCCAAAACCGGCCCGGGCATAGCTGTAGATGCCGCCATCGAGATCGGGTCTGAGCCGCGACAGGTAGAGAAAGCTCGCGGCCAGCGCCACTATGCCCACCCCGGTCACGCCCCAGCCGATCAGCACGGCGCGGGCACCGGCCACCTCGGCCATGTTCTGGGGCAAGCTGAAGATGCCCGCCCCCACCATGGAGCTGAACACCAGCGCGGTGAGGGACCAGAGGCCTATTTTACTC